>JAQTVU010000001.1 GCA_028706695.1 Mycobacterium sp. | reverse complement strand
CGAAGGGGTGCGGGCGGCGGCGCGGTCGGCGAACGGCGCGTGGGGGTCGGCGATTGCGGCGATGTGCGCTTGCGGGATGCCGGTGAAGATCTCGAGGTGGGCGCTGCCCATGCCGCCGAGCCCGATCAGCCCGAGTCGGACCGTGGGGGTGGTCATCGTCGCGCCCCGGCGGGTTGGGCCGCCGGTGTGGGGATCGTGGCCCAGCTGCGGTCGGCCACCGACGCTGTGACGGCGGCGTGGATGGTGGCTGCGCGGACGCCGTCGGTGAATTGGGGTAGCCCGTCTGGGATGCTGCCGGTTTGGATGGCGTCGTAGACGTCGGCGACGAAGGAGTTGAAGCAGTCCTGGTAGCCCTGCGGGTGACCGGCGGGCAGCAGCGAGTAGCGGGCGGCGGACGGGTGTAGGCCGGCGTTGTCGCGCAGCAGCGTGGTGGTGGCAGATAGGCCGCCGATGATCAGTTCGTCGGGGCGTTCGCCGTCGAATTGCACCGCGACGTCGCGGGCGTCGAAGGAGAAGGCGAGCTGGTTTTTGCGGCCGGGTGAAGATTGGCTGACGACCAGGCTGCCGATGGCGCCGTGGTCGGTGCGGAAGGCGACCACCGCGCCGTCGTCTTGGCGCACGCTGCCGCGCGGGGCGGAGGCTTCTGCGGCGAATACTTCGGTGATGCGTTGGCCGGTGACGAATTCGGCGAGGTCGCACCAGTGTGAGCCGATGTCGGCGAATGTCGCTGATGCCCCGGATTGTGTTGGGTCGGAGCGCCATCCGGTGGGGTCGGCTTTGGCTTGGTGGTCTTGGACGTAGCCGCCGTGTAGCAGCCAGACCTCGGAGTCGGCGAGGCGGTGGCGGGCTTCGCGGACCATCGGGTAGAAGCGGTAGATGAACGCCACCGCCGCGACGGTTCCCGCCTCGCGGGCGGCGTCGGCGAGGGTTTGAGCGTCGGCGACGGTTGTGGCCAAGGGTTTTTCGCAGATGACGTGTTTGCCGGCGGCCAGGGCGGCCAGGACTTGCTCTACGTGAAGGTTGTTGGGGGTGCAGATGTGGACGACGTCGACATCGTCGGCGGCGAAGATGTCCGCGGGGGCGGCGGGGCGTTCGGCGCCGAGCCGGGCGGCGGCGAGCTCGCTGGTGTGCGGGGTGCTGGCGCTGACGGCGGCGAGTTGTCCGCCGGCGCGGCGGACCGCGTGGGCATGCACCGCACCGACCATGCCGGTACCGATGATCGCGCTGCGGATGTTTGGCTGAGTCACAGATCTCTTTCCGGGGCTAGTGCTGTGCGGGGTCGATCGCTGCGACGGCGTTGTCTGCGGTCGCGGTGTACACGATGTGGGTGGCGGGGTCGACGTCGACGGTGAAGGTGTCCTTGCCGATGCGGATGGCGCCGGTGACGGCCAAGGTGTTGGTGTCGATGACCGACAGGGCGTTGTCGTGGTTGGCGGAGTACACGGTATGGGCGGCGGGGTCCACGGCCACCCCGAAGGGGCTGTCACCGAGGTGCACGGTGGCTGTGAGGCGGCGGCTGTCGAGGTTGATGACGGTCACCGTGCCTTCTGCTTCGTTGGTGACGAAGGCGGCGTGGTGCGCGGCGTCGATCGCTACCCCGCGGGGGTCGTTGCCGACAGGGATGGTCGCGGTGACGGCGCGGGTGGCGCCGTCGATCACCGAGACGGTGCCGTCGCTGCTGTTGGCGACGTAGGCGGCATGCGTGGTGGGGTCGACCGCCACGCCGTAGGGATTTTTCCCGACGGGAATGGTGGCGATCACGGAGCGGGTGTCGAGGTTGATCACCGACACGCTGTAGTCCCACTGGTTGGCCACATAGGCTGAGTGGCTGTCGGGGTCGATGGCCACTCCCCACGGGTTGGTGCCGACTTTGACTGTGGCGGTGGGTGTTCCGGCGGCAAGGTCGATGATCGTGGCGGTGTCGTCGCGGTTGTTGGCGACGACCGCGGTGTGGGCGCCCGGGTCGATCGCTAATCCAGCGGGCCCGTGGCCGACGGGGATGGTCGCGGTAACAGCCCAGCGGGCGGTGCTGATCGCCGACAGTGTGCTGTCCTCGTAGTTCACGGTGTAGACGTTGTGGCTGGCCGAGTCGACCGCGACGGCTTCGGGGCGCCGGCCGACAGGAACCGTCGCGACGATCCGGGCG
The DNA here is from genome assembly GCA_028706695.1 of Mycobacterium sp. GTDB lineage: Bacteria > Actinomycetota > Actinomycetes > Mycobacteriales > Mycobacteriaceae > Mycobacterium. Next base: position 36,878 of record JAQTVU010000001.1, on the reverse strand, counting down.
ACCGGGGCCGCCTGGGGGCCGGTGACCGGCGCCGGGTGGTGGTCCTGATGGCGGCCGAACATCCAGCTGGCGGTTCCCGCGGCGGCGGCCACGACAGCGGCGGCCGCCAGCACGGCGATCCTGCGGCGCCGGCGGCGGCCCGGCGCCTGCGCGGCCGCAGGAAATTCAGGGGCGGCGGCCCGGGCAGGGCCGGGGCCCGCACCGGCCAGGGCACCGCGGGCAGCGGCGGCCAGCTCGCCGGCGCTGAGATAGCGGTCCTTGGGGTCTTTGGCCATGCCGCGGCTGATGACCTCGTCGAAGGCCGCCGGCACACCGGGGTGCGAGCTGGGCTGCGGAATAGGGGTCGCTATATGCGCGGCGATGAACCCGACTTTGTCGCTGGCCTGATAGGGCTGAACGCCGGTCAGGCATTCGTGGAGCACACATGCCAATGCGTACACGTCGACGCGGCGATCGATCTGCAGGCCTCCGAACCGTTCGGGGGCCATGTAGGCGAAAGTGCCGATGGTGGTGCCGGCGCTAGTGAGTTGAGCGTCGGTCGCGGCGTTCGCGAGCCCGAAATCGACCAGGCACGCGAAATCGCCTGCGGCAAGCAGGATATTGGCGGGCTTGACGTCGCGGTGCACGATCTCCTCGGCGTGCGCGGCGTCAAGAGCCGCCGCGATCTGGGCGGTGATCGACACGGCGCGCTCGACGTCGAGCGGCCCCTCCTCGCTCAGGACCGTGCGCAGGTCGGTGCCCGGGATCAGGCGCATGTCGATGTAGAGCTGGCCTTCGATTTCCCCGTAATCGTGGATGGGCACGACATGTGGCTCGTTGAGCCTGCCGGCCGTGGATGCTTCACGGAACAGCCGGCGCCGGAAGTTCGGGTCCGCGGTGCAGGAAGGCGGCAACAGCTTCAGCGCGACAATCCGGTTCTTGACGGTGTCGACAGCCTCGTAGACCTCGCCGAATCCGCCGCTTCCCAGAAGTCGCTTGAGGAGGTAGGGGCCGAATTGCGATCCGGTGCGGCACTCTGCGGTCTCGCCGCCTTGCGGCGACTCCTCCCCCGACACCAGCACCTCCGAAACCTGGTGACGTCGACACCGCCACACTTACGGCAAGATTTCAGCGTAACGGAGTCAGGTGTCATTGCCGTGCTCATGGCGTTATTCGCCGCCGAATATCCGCGGCAGGGGCATCACGCCCTCGCCGCTGCCCCAGCGAGCGCTCCCGCCCTGCACATGCCGCGGAACCACGCTGGCGGCGCAATTGTTGACGCGGGCCGCTATTCGAATGTCGGCGCACAGTGCCGCGCTCCGCAGCTGAAACCCAGCTGCGCTACTCATTAGACCAGGGGCATGGTATAGCATCCGAAGAGCCTGGAGATGCCTGCGCGCCGCTGGAAGTGGTGCCGTTACCGAGGCGTCGAGGCCGTGGCACTTTACGGCATTCCGTTGCTTTGACGTGCTGATTCATGCCAGCGGGCTTGGCAATTAGGTTCGGGCAAGCCGCCGGAAACCCGTTGCGCCCGGCGCAGATGTCGCGCCCCGCCGCCTCACCCTACTTGTAGATCAGCGCCTGCTTTAGTTGTAGCATGAGGCGGCGGTGCAACATCGGCAGCGCGACAGGAGTGTGATCGCATGCAGGCCATCCAGGCCGAGCCCTCGGAGACCGACTCAACCTCAGCGAGCACGTCTTCTGCCCTGCTGATCCACGTTGGGACGCACCACTACACCTTCGAGCCAGACGAGGCGCCAATCGTCATCGGCCGTTCAGCCCCGGCTCAGGTCATCGTCGGCGAGGAACACGTCTCGCGGACGCATGTGCGGATCGACCACGCCCCTGCAGGGTGGGTGGCCACCGACACGAGCAAGAACGGCATGTACGTGAACGGTGAACGGCAGTCCTCCATCACGATTCATGACGGACTAGTTATCCGCCTAGGTGATGACCGCGGCGTCGCGGTGGCTTTCGGCCCCCCGCCCGGGCCGCACAGCGCGCCGACTGACCACATCTCAGAGGCAGACGAAGACGAAGACGAAGACGACATCGTCGATCCCGAGGTGACAGATCCTGGGATCGCGTTCGCCGGGCGCGCCGTGGCCGCTCGTCGCGACGAGCTCGGAGTGACCCAGCGCGGGTTAGCTCGGGACGGAATTATGAACGCGGGCGGGCTGATCGGGTTTGAGAAGGGGCGGCGCTGGCCGCGCCCTTCGACTCGCGCCAAGCTCGAGCAGGTGCTGCAGTGGCCGGAAGGCCATATCGCCGAACTTCGCCGGCAGGGCCGCTTTGAGGCCACTCAGCGTTTGAACGGCGGCGACGTCAGCGGGGACAACAGCAATACGGTCCGGACCTCTGCGCTGACTGGTGCGTTCGAATTGGCCTTCGCAACTATCAAGACGGCGATCGGGTCGCTGCCCGATTCCAGCGACCCTGCGTTCGCAGAGCGTTCGGCCGCGGTGCTGGCTGATCTGCGCCGACTCGAGGGTTTGTGCGCAAGCGCTGCGACAACCACCAAGGGGGATCCAGACATCGCGTTGGTGCTGGGCGCTGTCCGCAAGTGCTATAAGGATCTGATGTTGCGCGCCGCTCGATCTCCTGCTGCCACGTTGGGGCAGCAGTTGTATGCGGCCAGGCACCGCCACGAACTCAGTGTCGAAGAGACGGCCAATGCTGCCGGCGTACCAGTGAAGGTAATCGAGGATATCGAAGCCGGAATCCCGTTGGACGACAAGGTAGTTGCGGCGGTCTCGACGGTTTTGGCTGCGCTGAACCAGCGCCGCTGACGCGTTCCGGGGCCGCAGGCCCACGCACACGGGGTCCCAGATCCGCCCCGGGCAAGCAAGCGTTTTAGGACACAGGCCAGCCGTAGGGTGACAGTCGGCATCGCCGGCGTCGGGCACGCCTTCGGCGGCGTCATCATTGTCGTCGAGCTCGCCGTAGCCCTGCTCTAGACCTAGTCCGGCTGGTCGGCGAGTGCCTTGACCCGCGGATCGACTGGGCGGCCAGTCTTCTTACTGGCCTCCACTGCCGCCTGGGCCGCCGCCTTCCGCGTCGCGAGGCTTCGTGGCGGCCGGCCCCGCTGCTCGGCTGGCGTTGACGGTTTCTGGTCCGTCGCCATACTCGTCCTCCTCCGCGGTGCCCAAGCTCTCTTGCTCGCCGACCACCTGGACGATGTCCGAATCGTCCTGTGTCGCCAGTCTAGAACGGACCATCACGCGAAGCATTTCCCAGCCGACCCGGGCCTCTTCATCGTTGTCGCTGAACGTCCGCTCGTACGCCCACGACGTGCGACGCCACCACTCGCTACGCCTGTCGGAACGGTTTCGCTGATACCAATTCACCACGGCGCCAACCGCGGCGACACCGCCCACGATCAACGCCACCCACGCCTGTGCCGGCACTTGTTCACACTCCCACTCGGCCTGTTGTCCTTCATGCCCGCAAATGATCAGACAACCGCCGCCTTAGCGCTACCAGCAACTGTCTCTCGGTGATCTCGATGTCGGCTGCGGCTATTTCGCCCGGCGGGCAGGTGGTGACCTGTGGGCCGTTCAAGTCGCACAGCATTGGAGCACATGCGACACACTTAATTAGATCGCTTATGTGTGTCACCGTCGGGCCATAGTCACCGGTTTAGATGGCGGCAGAGCCGCCTTGCGGCCTCGTTTACGCAGGTGGAGCGGATTTCTACGAAGCGGCAGAAAATCTCTACCAAAATGTTGCGCCGCTACACAGCGGTGTGTTTTGATGTGTAGCACCAGCGGTGTGAGTGGAGAGGTGCAGCACATGGCAGTTCAGGCGCACAACGCGTACCAGGGCGATCCCGCTACCAGCACTGCCGACGAAGCCGCTCCCGGCGATCACCCTGCCATCGAGGTGACCATGCTGTGCGAGCTGTCGCAGGTGACCCCTGAAGGCCCGTTCTCAGCGACACTGATTCGAGAAGAGACGCGCCGCTGGGAAGACGACCCCGAACCCGACGTCGTGGAGACGATCGTGTGCGAGGTCGAGCTCTCGGCCCCGCTGACCGAGATCTTCAGCGAGGTGGACCGGTGGCTGCTGGCCCGACACCACCTGCGCATCGTGCCCTCTTCGTGGGAGCCCGGCGAAACCGGACCCGACGCCGGCGTTGTCGTTCTCCTGACCGGCCGCGCGACCCACGTAGTCGCGGCCTGACCGAGATCTGCCCCTGCCGCACCGTTACGCCGAACTACGTTCAGTAACTACAGTTTTCGGGCTTCGACCAGAAGACGTGAGCTATGGGTGATGAAGCTGCCTTCGGATTGAATCTGATCATTTAACGCACGGAGTTTGTCGTGGTACCGAGAAACGCTGAAGTCAGGGACGACCCAGCTCAATTTGCGCAGAAAGTAGACGACGGCGCCGATATCGAAGAACTCCTCTTTGATCTGCTCGTGTCGGAGGTCGACGACTTCGAGTCCGGCGCAGGAGATTTCTTCGCCGACAGTGTCGACGTCAAGTTGCCCGCGGATTCGGCGGTCCTTGAGTTGGGGACCGAGGAAGTATTCGCGCAGTGTGCGCAGGTAGATGATGCCGACGTGCTGGGCGAAGTAAGCGCCCCCGGGCTTGAGGACTCGAACGAACTCGTCCCACCACACCTGTGAGGGATGACGGCTCGTGACCAAATCGAATGCGTTGTCGCCGAACGGCAGTGGCCGCTCATCGGTCGTGGCGACGACGACCGCGCCGAGCGGGTGAAGAAGCTCTGTGGCCCGATTGATGTTGGGTGGCCACGGTTCGGTGGCAACCATCGTCGGCGGAAACGGACGCGCGCCGGCGAGGACTTCACCGCCTCCGGTGTAAAGGTCCAGCGCGGATTGGACGCGTGGTAGGCGCTCGCGAAGCAGGCGTTGGTACCCCCAGGAGGGGCGTTGTTCTGTTGCCCTGCCGTCGAGCCAGGAAAAGTCCCAGCCTGAGACGTCGACTGAGTCGGCTTCGGCTATGAGGTCATCGAAACTGCGCTTCATGTGTCAATCATCGCCACTCTGCACGGATATGAAGGCGGAAAGGAGTCCTGCGAAAACCTGACCTGCCGCCGGCGCCTTGGCTGACCGCCGCGCCCATACAGGTCCACGCTACTAACTGAGAGTTTCTCTGCCACAAGCCTTACCGGCGCGCCTCGTTTGCCTTATTCGTCGAGCGCCCAGAACGAGGCCACGCCATCAGTGTGGCCGAGGCGGTAGTCGTCGGCGTCAGCGCCGCTGAAGTGGCCAGGAACAGTGCAGTCGAACACGGTGTCGCCGGTGGCGCCTTCGTATGCCTGGCCGAAGTTAGCGGCATTGAATCCCGTTGATCGCCCGAGCTGATACGCCTCAGCGCTGGCCCACTCGGCGGGCGTCGGCACCGAACCGGCGGCGCTTTCGGTGTACACCACTTCAGCCTGAATCCTGGATAGGCGTAATGCCTCAGCGGCCTCGGCGGAGACGCTTGGCTTGTAGCTGATAGTGCTGATTGATTGTGATGCGTCACGAACTGCGTAAATCCTCATCGTTTTTCGTCCTTTCCGTTCGGTAGATGGTCTGCGGGCGCGGGCGCGGTGGGGGGGTCATGTCCGCTACCGCCACCGGCAACCCCCGAGCGCAGTCACAAGTCCCGCCCGGGCGTGGCATCTGGCCCGCCAGGGCTTAGGTGAGTCCCAGTTCGGCGATCCTGGTCTGGATCGCGCTCAACGAAACCTGGTACTCGTTGATGCGTGCCCAGGTCTGCCAGCCTTTGAGCGCGCTCTCGACGTCGTCGAACTTCACGCCGTCGCGGCTGATCTGAATGATGGTGCCGTTGTCTGGGCGTCCGCGGCTGGCGATCTCAGCGATCAGGATTCCTTCGGTGTCGCTGTAGCGCTTCTTGCGGAAGCGAAGCTGGTACGGGCGGCCGTCGCCGGCGTCGTCGATGAAGTCCCACGCTAGGGCGTAATCGGTGTCGGGCATGATGCTCCCCCGGGTGTTGAGTGTGGTGTATCGCCGCCTCCCCTGGGGCGATGCACACTGCACCTCTAGGTGCAGTTCTGCTGAAACAGTGTGTGTCTCAACAGGTGCGGGTGATGTCTAGAAGGGCACCACCGTCGCTGACAGAGTCTGGCTGGAGTTGATCACCGCGGCGGCGTCCTTGGCGTTCTTGCGCGAGAAGATCGCGGCGCGGTACCGGTCGCTGGTGGTTGTTTTGTCTGGGGTTAGCCGGCCTAGCTCTTGGCTGTTCTCATAGACCACGACTGCGAAGTGTTCGTGATCGCCTCTGGCGCCGCACATCCCACAGGTCAGTTCACCCATTGTCGGTTCGTCCTTCCTGGTTGTCGATGGCTGCGGCCGGTGTCGGCGCGTCTGGGGCGGTCTGGATTTTCAGCTCTCGCAGCGCGCCGGCGCGGGCCAGTCCCTGCAGGTGGCCGTTGTAGTCGTCGCGGCTCTTGTCGAACTGGTACATCTCAGGATCTGGGGTTCCGTCTTCGAGGTCGAGGTTGACCATCTCCAGTGCGTGCAGGTCCTGCATGGGCATTTTGACGAAGTCGGCGTCTTCGACACGGAACCATTGGCGGCTGAACAGTTTCGGTATCCGATTCGACACCGAGTCACGGAACGCCCGCCATGGTTCCCGGATTCCTTCGGGGATTTTCGGGCTGTCTATGTCGGCGCCGGGGGTGTAGCTCCAGTAGGACTGGAACTCCATGACGCTGGCTGTTTCGGGCACCGCGACCAGGCCGCGGCCCTGGGATTCGGGGCTGATCAGCTCGCCCACCTGGCGGGCCTTGGGTTCCATCTCCTGGGTGAACGCTTGCCTGAGTGTCATCTCGCTGGGCGGGCCGAGGGTGATGACGAGTTTGCACTGACCCAAGATGTCGCGGGGAATCGTTTTCGCGTAGAGGTCTTGGGTCGACAGCATCATGTGCAGTCGGAATTCGCGGCCGACTTTGAACATCACCCGCAGGTCGTCGACGAACGGGTTGTCTTTGGATGGGTGTTCCTCGTAGCGGGCCGCGACTTCGTTGCGCATGGTGGCGAACTCGTCGAGGATGATCATCCATGCGGGGAAGGCCATCGGGTCGGGATGGCCTTGAGCTTTGCGGCGCTGCGCGATGTCGCGCCGGCGTGTGAGTTCTTCGACCGCGGCGTGGACTAGGCGGGGGTGCTCGGCAGGGCTCGACGAGATCATGACGATCTGCGCCTCGCCGTTGAGGCTGGTGTAGTCGGTGCCCTTGCCATCGCCGGCCAGGATCGGGATTCCGCCGGCGCGCAGCTGCTCGATGATGCCGCGGACGAACACGCTTTTGCCTGAACCTGTTCCGCCGATGACCAGCCAATGGTGATAGGACTTCAGCGAGTACGCCAGGCGTTCGCCGCGCTCGTCGACGCCGATGGAGATCTCGAACTTGTCGTAATTGGCGATGGCGGCGTCGACGCTGCTGATGATGGTGTCAGGGTGGGGTGGCGCGATCCACTTGGGGAACGGCTTCTTGCGTGTGACGACGACCTGGTCGCGGGCGGAGTCGACCGCGACGAGCCAGTCTCCTGGCACGGCCCCCTGTAGGCGTGTCTGCACCATGGTGGCGTTGCGCCGGTCCGCCAGGTACCCGGGGATGTTCGCGTGCAGGGCGTAGGACATGAGCCGGCCGTTGTCGGGGTCGTAATTGACTGCTGTTTCGATGAGTTCGAACGGGAACTTGCCTGATAGCAGTTGGCGGATTCGGTCAATGTCGCCGCCCCCCAGCACGATCGAGGGTCCCGCCGGCGTCTCGGGGGCGGGTGCCGCGGGGTCTGACACGGGCTGCTCGGGGTGGTGTCGGGGCCGCCCGGGTCGTTGAAACAGCCAGCCCAGGCCCACGGAGGTGGCGGCGATGCCCGCAATCCACAGCAGTGACGCCGGCTCCAGCGTGTGGGGGTGGCCCAGCCGGCCCAGCATGTAGAGCAGCAGACCAATTCCGGCTAATAGCAGGCATCCGCCACCTAGGCTGATACTGGGTGCCAGCCAATAGGATTCGGCGTGCCGCGGGCGCGGCGCATCGGGTTCGGTCATGGGGCACCGTTCTTGTTGCAGGCCATGGTGGCCGCGGCCTTGTCGGATTTCGTGATGGGCAGCCCGTAGGAGACCGCAACGGCCAGATAACGCACCGTGTATGGGCAGCGCTCAGACACGTTGGCGGGCAACCAGTTTCCCAGGCCGGAATCGCCTTTGGACTCGTTGGCGTGCGCTGATACCGCCAGCAGGTTCTTCAGGTCGTTGGCGAAGTGTTGGCGGCGCGCCTGGGGCCACTGCGACGCCCCGGCGTCATAGGCTCGGTGTAGCGGATAGATGTGGTCAATCTGTGTCTGCGCCAACGTGATTCGCTGACCCGTGTAGGGGTCGATTTCCCAGCCGGCACTGACTTTGCAGTTGTGAGTGCCGGGTTTGAACTGCACGTCGCGCAGCTGGGCAGCCAGCACGACATTGCGGGTGTCGCAGCCTGTGTGTGATGCAGGGTCGTTCCACGCCGGGCCGAAACTGCAGGCCTGCCCCTTCTTGCAACCCCGCTCATAGCCGGGCACGTCGTTGATCTGGTCTACCACAGTGACTTCGGCGAGAAGATCAGCGGCCTGCTCGACTGTCGCCGGCGGGACCGCGGCCACACTAGTGTGATGCTGATCGAGCAGCGTCGCACCGGCTACTACCGTGCTCGCGGTAAGCGCTGCCGCGCCCAGCAGGACCCGACGCCTGATCATGAGGCGCCGACCGGCCCGTACTCGGCGAGCTTGTCAAACCAGCGGCGCACCCAGTCGGCATCGCCCATGGCGGTGTGCCGCTCCTGAGGCCCTGGCGGCGACACACCGCAGGCCAGTGACAGCGGCGTCGCTGCGCGCGGCGGCGGGGGGTAACTGCCCAGCTTGAAGCCGAAGGCGATACCGCAGATATCTTGGGGCACATAGAACCACGACGGCCTGATTCCTTGGCGAGCTAGCATGCCGTCTAAGCCGATCGTGTCGTAGCTGGGGTTGACGCCCCACACCGTCGCCTGGGCGGTCCACTGGTGAACGATGCGCGCAGCCTGCGCCTCCCGCAGATGCACCTGCCCGGGCTGCAGCGGGAACCCGAACCCGGGATGGCGCTGCTCGAAACGGCCGATTGCCAGTGCCGCAGGGTCTGCGTGAGCGAGGTCGAGGTCGGCTTGATCGACGAAGATGGTGATGGACTGCTCAGCTCCGTCGTCGTCGCGGCGAATCATCGCGACCTCCCACGCCCGGTACCCGCGATGCGTCCCGGTCGTTTCGGTGTCGAGAAACACCACCGCCATTTGTCATTCCTCCCGGTGCGAGCAAGCCGTCTTGGTGGCCATTGTGTGGGAGTCGACTGACAAATTCTGCGACCGAGAGGTGTTGCCGCGCACAATTTCTCGCCATCCGGCCATCACAACAAAACGAGACGCACGGGGGTGTGTGGTGGCGCGCCGTCCGCCGGGGCGGGTTGGTGTCAGTCGATCGTCGCGGTGGTGGCGGTCACCACGAAGCTTTTGCTGGTGCTGGTCCCTTCCGGTGGGGTTGGTCGCGGTGATGGTGCAGCTGGTGCTGGCGGCGTCGACCGCGCAGGTACCGGACCAGGCGCTGTCGGTGTAGGTCAGACTGCTGCCCGCGGGCAGCGGAATAAACCCCGCAGGGCCGGTCGGTTCACGCGTGACGCCGTCGGGTCCCACGTCCTTGGCGCCCAAGAACGCCTCCCGCGTGGTCGTTGAAAAGCCGCCTGGGCCCACACTGGCGATCCGGACCAAATTGTTTCCCTCAGCGGAGCCGTGAAGATCACCCAGGCACTCGATGTAGGCGAACATGCCGCGTGAGATCACCACGATCCGGCACAGTTGGCCGCTCGGCGACGTGAACTGCGCGCCGCCGCCGCCATACGTGCTGAAGGTACGAAATGGGGTTGGGTCGACCGCACGGTAGCCGGGGTAGTCAGGCGGGGCCGCAGCAGCAGATGGGGCGGCCACGCAAGTTAGCGCAGCGGCCACGACGAGAAGCCAGCCGTGGAAACCCTTGGCGGGCAGTCGGCAAGCCTTAATGGCGCCCGCCGTCGGCCCACGTCCAGGCGCCCCCCATGATCAGCCTGTCGACGACACCGTCGGCCAGTCCCCCGTCGTTGTCTTCCACCTCGTCGCCGCCCTCGCCACCGGTAACCAACGGGGCCGGGCCCCCGAAGCCGGCGCCGTGAAAGCGCACCTGGCCGGCGCCTGCCGTCGCTGGTGCACTGTCCGGGACCTCGCCGCTGACGATGCCGCTGCTGATTTCCCGGTGTCGGGTTTCGAAGGCCTCCCGCGCGGCCTGGACCCGGCTTTGCGCGTCAGCGACCGCCTGCTCCTTCTCGGTCCGCAACCGGTGCTGCGGCCACGACTCATCACTGGCACGCGCGCACAGCGTGTCGTAGGTGGCGTGGTAGTCGGCGGCGATCTGGTTCATCGCGGCCTTGGTCTGCGTGATGTTCTCTGACCCGAGGTCCAGCCACGACGCGACGTTGGCGTGGCGGGCTTCATCGGCCGACAACGTCTGATGATGCCCGACGAGTTTCGTAGCCAGCGCGCCGCCGGCCAGGCCGCGAAACTCCGGATCGGTGTAGCGCGCAGCGGCTAGGGTGGCGCCTCCGGCGGCGGCCGCATGCTCCGCGGAATCGCGCTGGCTGGCCGCTTCACGCGCATAGGCGGTCTCATCCTGGGTGGGGAAATTGCCCCCGATGATGAGTGCGGTCTCGGGTAGGTCGATTGGCTCAACTGCGCCCATGGTGTCCCCCTGATCGTTCGTGGCACGGGTCGCCGCGTCGCTTCAGCCTAGGACCGGCCCCCGAGTGGGAGTTGCATGTTGCGCGGTGTCGGGCGGTTTTCCGGACGCTGCTGGTTACTCGGGCACGTCGATAGTGCAGCCCGCTTGTTCCAGCGCGCCGCGGACGAGGGCAGCGAGGCGCTGCCCGCTGAAGTGGTGAATGGGCCCGTTGATCGCGATGAAAGGGATGCCGCCCAAGCTTGAGGCGGCGATCGGCCCAGAGATGACCGGCGGGGTGAGCGACGGCCCGAGTTGATCTGGGTTTTCCGGGATTTGCAGACCTGCAGGCGTTGGCGACGCGTGCGTTTGTGTGTCGTTCCAGCCCGCTGCGGTCATACGGCATAGTTTACGGATCCGCGCCGACGCGCAGGGTTACGTGTCGTGTCGCGGTCCTCTTTCTTCGTGCCCCTCGGTCGGATCATGCTCGGGCTGTGGGCGACGGCGATCCGGCCGCAGTAAGCCGCGACACCGGCCGACGCGCGCTCACGGGCTTGGCGGCTCGCGATCGTCGATAACTTAAACTTCGCCGTATGGCCCGACGGAAGAAACCGACTGAGACCGAGCTTCTCGACGATTTAAGCCGGGCCGCCATCTTGCGTAAGGAAGCAAATCGGCTGTATATGTCCCTGTTTCGGCAGGCCCTGCTCAGTGGGATCAGGCCCAGTGTCATCGCACGCCACGCACATGTCAGCCCGCAGGCCGTCAACAGCATGAAGCATCGAATCGGCATCCACTCCGCGGATCGAAACCCGCCCGCCTCCCTGGATGAGGTAATCGCGCGCGCCCATCGCGGCCCGGATCAGCGGCGCCGCAACGCCAGCTAGATGCTGTACGTGAGGCCGGCGTTCATCAACGAGTAGGCGTCCTTGAGGTAAGCCGCTTTCAGGTCGGACGGCACATCCATCCAACGCCGGCGGTGCCGGTTCGCCAGCACCGCGCCGATCGCGGCCGCGAACCGCGCCAGCCGCACCTCACGCGTCGAGGCCGGCGCCGACGCCGGCACCGGCAGCGGCGGGGCCTGCGTGGCCGGCGGCGCCTCCCCGGTCTGCGCGGCGAAACGCTGGGACCACAGTTGACGCACCTCTTCTGACACCGCGACCGAGATCGTCACCCAGGCGTCCCAGTCGACAGGATCGGCCATCTCCATCAGCGCCGACGGATGCAACCCGGTTTTCGTCCACTCCGGGTGCCGCGCATCGAGGAACGACATGAACCACTCCATCGAGCGGTCGAACTCAAACAGATCAGCCTCCATAGCAGCCGGAGGGTTGGCCGGAGGGGTGTGATCCTCCCACCAAGGCGTCATGCCCTGATCAATCAGTGCGGCGGCGTCGAGGAGGTAGTCCGTACGGTAGTCCTCAGGCAGCGAGGCCCACGCGCGACCGTGACTGGCCGCCAATTGCTCAGCGATCAACGCCTGCAAGCCATCGCGTGTGGAAAGCGCGCGGCGGCGCGCTTCACCATCAAATGCATCGCTGGTCGAGGCCGAGGCCGACATCATCAACTCCTTCACTCAGCCCGGAGCGTACCTGCGCTCCCCGCCCGGTAGCCGCACTAGCGCAACTTCGCACCCGAAACTTTCCGCCCACCACTGCACCAAGGGGGGGCGCGCCAAACTTCAGTCGGCAGAACCCGGCAAATAGTTGCCGGACACGCGGCGAGGTCAGCAACCGCGGTTCCGCGCGGTGGAAGCATCCAACGCAGAACAGCAAGTCTTCCCAGGGGGGTAGACATGGACGAATTGCAGACGCGGACAATCCGAGCCAGCGACGGGACCCGCCTGGCAGTCCGCGAGATCGGGCCCGCACACGCACCCGTGACGGTCGTGTTCTCCCACGGCTTCTGCCTCACCATGGACGCCTGGCTTCCACAATCTCGCCACCTGGCCGGTGAGCTCGGCGACACTGCCCGCCTCGTCTTCTACGACCAGCGCGGCCACGGCCGCTCCGAAATCCCCGCCGATCCAACGTCGTACACGCTGCCCCAGCTCGGCGACGACCTCAACTCGGTCATCCAGGCCGCCGGCGGAACCGGCAGAGTTGTGCTGGTCGGCCACTCTATGGGCGGTATGACGATCCTGTCGTACGCCGCCCGCCACCCCGAAACACTCGCCCGCGTAGCTGGCGTAGGCCTGATCTCCACGGCCGCAGCCCATCTCAGCAGCTGCGGTATCGGACGCGCCCTCGACACTCCAGTCGTGCCGCTGCTGCACTTCGCCGCGCGGCGCGCCCCGGCGCTGACCGGGCGCGCTTGGTCCGTTGTCCGCCAAAGCATAGCCCCGGTATTGGGGATTCCCGTCACGGCGCTGCCGGTGGTGCAGGCAAATCAGTTGTGCTGCCGCATGATCGGCTCTACACCGATCCTGACCATCGCCGCGCTGCTGGCGGCGTTCCGGGCGCATGACCAGACCGACGCGGTGGCCAAGCTTGCGCACCTGCCTGCGTTGGTCGCCTGCGGCGAAGCCGACCTGATCACCCCGATGCGGCATTCCCTCGACCTGGCATCGCGGCTGCCTCATGCCGAGCTAGTGCGGGTTCCGCGGGCTGGGCACATGCTCGAGCTCGAGAGTCCGCGACTAGTCAGCAACGCGCTCGTCAGGCTCATCGCCCGTGCGCGGACCATGCGATCAATACCGAATGGTGCCGCTTCCGCATCTGCCTGACGCGCGCCGGAATCCCTGTCCTTTGACGCAAAGCCGTACCATGCGTGCACCACGAACCCGCTATGGGCGTCTAGCTTTAGGGGCGGCCGGCTGGTGCACCAATCTCGACGATGCGCGCACCGTGGACGTATTCCACACGCGTGGCCCCGTGTTGGGTGATCGGCGCGTTCGGGTAGGTGTGGCCGTGGATGAGGAGTTCGGGTTGGTGCCTGTCCACCCAGTGCCGCAGCGCGATGATGCCCTGGTGAGCCGCGTCGTCGTGGTCGTTGATGCCAGCCGGCGGGCAGTGGGTCACGAGGACATCGGCGGGGCGCAGTGCGGCGACCATCGTTGAGTACTCGTCTTGGGTATAGAGGATGTCGGATTCGCCGGGCTTGTAGCGGACGCAGCCTTCAAGGCCGGTCATCCGCAACTCGCACACGTCCACGGACTGCAAGTGCAGGTTGGTAAAGCCCGATTCGTCGAGGTAGCGGCCGTTGCAATGATTCCCGTAAACCCCCAGTTTGGGTAGGGCGACGGTGGAGAACTTCCGCAGATCGGTTGGGAGGAGGTCGCCGGCGGTGACTATCGCGTCGATGCGCGCGCGGGCCAGGAATCCGTGCACATTGGCTGGGAGATCTGGGGTGGTGTCGGCGATAACCAACAGCCTCACCGACCGGCGGCCATTGGAAGCTCCCTCGGTCAGCACAGCAGGCTTTTCCGGTGGCCCGAGACGGTCGGTCAGCGCCGCGTCTGCGCGGTCGGCGCGAGGGTCGCTGTTGAGGAACCGGGTTGCGACCGTGCCGTCGTAGAGATTTAACTCGACTGCCGGCATCTGATTTGGCCGATCGGGTGAATCCATCTGTCCTCCTTTGCTCCTGGCCGCGACGCATAGCGCCGGCGTTGTCGGCGTGATTCAACGCTTCCGCCAGCCAAGAACGCAGCCTTGTGTGCCCGTGTCGGGCCGCAGATGCGTCCATGCGGCAACCTACGGTCGGTAACAAGGCCATAGAAAGCGTCGAAGTTCCCCAGTGTCATTGATATGTACTCTTTTTGGGGAATTTCGAACCACCCTCCTGTTGGGCATGGATGCGGCAGGCTGGGTTTTCTTCTCTGTCGATGTTCTCGGGGTGGTAGCGCTCAGGATCGCTGTAGTCGACGACGTAGTGCTCACATACGCACGAATCGTCGTCAACATTTGCTTCACTGGCCATCTCGTTAAATCCCTTCTCGTGGTTCTGGTTAGCCGTCGCGGCTTCGCCGGATCGTGGTGTCCGCAGTCGAACGCAGGTCATCGGTCTGTGGCCATGAGGCTGCAAAGATCGGCGACAATGCGTATCTTGTCCGCGCCCGCGAGCGGCCGCCGCGGTTCGGCGCCGTCCCACGGGGCGCGGTCGGCGTTGCGCTCGGTGGCCCGCCGGGGAATGACGTGCGCGTGAACATGGGCGGTGTTGTTGCCGAGGACCGCGACGTTGATGCGGTCGACGTCAGCCCAGCGTCGTAGAGCTCGAGCGGTGTGCTGCACGTCGAGCATGAAGGCGTTGAGCGCGGTCGCTGGCATCTCGTCGAGGTGGTCGTAGTGGTCCCGCGCGGAGACCAGGACCCGGCCGGGATAGCGGGCGTCGTCGTAGAGCCCGACCGTTGAGACTGGCAAACTAGCGATCGGTGTCCAGATCTTGAAACCGCACTGCCGGCAGTCCCTGCCGGCGCGGTGCGCGGCCCACTGGCGTGGGCTGTGCCCACGTGCTGGCTGGGCTGCAGGACGAACACGCCCTTACCGTGTTCGGCGAAGGCGAGTCCATCGCCACGCAACACCTGAACGGCCTGCCGGACGGTCATGCGCGCTACACCGAAATGGTTGATCAGCGCTGTCTCTGAGGGAAGCCGGTCGCCTGGCCGGTAGCGTCCGTCGATAATGGCGTCACGTAGCAGTGTGGCGATCTGCTTGTACGGTGGCGTGCGATCATTCGCGCGGTCGATCTGGCCCAAGTGTCGCAACATGGTGCTGACTCGCTCGGAGCGGGCGTTTCGCGCCTCAGTGTTCACGCTTGCATTCCGTCGTGCGGGGGTGGCGCGGGCACCGACACTCGCCGTATTGAGGCGCCGATGAACGCCACAATCATGATCACCGGGATGAGGAGCCAACTCGCCATCATCATGGTCAGCGGAACCCACAGGATTCCGGTGATGGCGATCGCGAACAGCACTCCACCTAACGAGTAATGGCCGCCCGCTGGAGAAACTCCGCCCACGTCGTGCATCCAATGCAAAGTCAACGGCACGAACACCACGTACGCCACCACCAGGGCGATGCCGCACGCTCCGAGGAACCTGACAAACGTCGGTCGCCGCAGCCGTGTTACTCGCTGCGTGCCATAAGGGGGCGGGGGTGGCGGGTAGTGACGGTTGTTCATCAGCACATTCTCGTCGCGGGCGAGGTTCATCCTGGGTGGGTCGGGGTGCACGGGTGTGTCTTTCAGGTGATGATCCGGCCGTGTTCGTCGATGTTGACTTCGCGGCCGGCGTAGTCGAAGTGTCTGAATCGCGCGTGCCGGATGGTGTACGTGCCGCGGTGCTCAGGCGGGTCGGACACGTCGACGGTGTGGTAGGGCACTTTGTGGGCCTTGCCGTAGACGCACCTTCCGAGCTCTGGATGCCGGTAACTGCAGAATTCTTGCATTGTTACCTCGTTCCGTCCTCCTGGCGAACGCCGCGCGATGGGCGGCGGTCCTCCTTCTGTCTCGCTGAGTCGTTTTCATGTGATCTGTTGGCACTCAACGCATTCCCAGCCGTGTTCTTCGCGGGTGCATATGCGTCGCTGTTCGCACATCCAGCACAGCTGGTTGGGTTTGCGCTCCTTGGCGCCGGCAGCTGCGGGGGCCCGCGCTGCTGTGCGGCCTGGCGGGCGCGCCTGAAGTGAAGCTGGCTGCGCGGCTTCTAGCGCGGGCGGGGTTGTGGCTTGCCGCAGCATCGGACCGAACGCGGCCCGGCAACAGGTGCAGGGTTGCCCGATCGTGTCGACAGCGTGGCCGCAGCCCGGCAGACAGCAGCTCGGTGTGTTCGGGCCGCTGTTGTGCCCGCAGTTCGTCTCGGCGACGACGCTCATCGCACCGCCACACGGGGGGCCGTGGTGAGCAGTGCGCGCCCGAGTTGATCAACCTCGCCGGTCAGGCGGTCGATAATCGCCTGGCGTTCTACGATCTGCACGCCAACGCCTTCGGAGTCGGTCAGGTCAATGTCGTCGAAGTCAAGAAACACGAATCCTCCTGGTATGGCGGCACCCCGCCTCGTATTGGCACCGAGACCGTGGCGCGAGCCGCTAATCGACGGTTGTCGAGCTGGCGATTGGGCCAGGACCGCTGCGGCGGGCGGCGCGTCGAGTACTTGTCGATCCAGGCCAAGCCGGACCGGTCCAGCTGCCAGCGGGCGCGCGTGACAGCGACATAGGCCAGCATCGCGTCCGTTTCTGGGATATCGTTGTGACCCAGCGGTTCAGCGAAGTCGTCAGCTATGAGCACCGAATCCCATTCACGCCCTTTGGATTTGTGCGCAGTGCTGATCACGGTATCGCTTCGGTCCTCGTCGACGAGCGCGTCGATCGCCTCCACGATCGCGTCGGGCCCATGAGCGTCGATGAGGTCCACGAAGGGCTTCAAGTCGCGGCCGGCGTGGTCGGTTTCGACGTATTCCTGTAGAGCGCCCCAGGTAGCGAACACGTAGAGCTCGGGATGGTTGGTGCGGCCGCCGTTCTTGAGTTCGGTGGCGGCCTGGGCGAGCCGCCGGATGTCAGCGCCGCCGCCGGCGAGTGCGACTTTGCGGCCCTCGGTCAGCAGGGCTATCACACGGGTGATCGCTTCGGCGTTGGTGCGGCACAGGATTGCGTGGGGGTGGTCCAGTGATGTGATCTGGGATCGGATCGCGGGATTGCCGGTGAGGCGCAGTGGTGTGTCGATCTGGTTGAGCCACCGGTTGGCCTCGGCGGCGATCGCGGGCCCGAACCTCCAGGATCGCGAGAGGAATAACTCGATGTCGGCAGGCCAGGAGCCGAGGGCATCGCAGGCGCCGCGCCATTGGTACATGCTCTGGTTGCTGTCCCCCACAGCGATCAGTTGGGCATGTGTCTGGCTCTGTACCAGTTGCGCGACAACTGGGTTGGAGTCTTGGGCCTCGTCCAACATGATCACGTCGGTGGGCAATTTCGGGTGGGTCAGGACCCACATTTTGAGATAGTGATCGTGCTGGAATTTCAGCAGCCCGTCGCTGCTGGTGATGTCGGCCCACGCCTTCCGCGCGTACGGGAGCGCGACCTGGGCCAGCGTGTGATGCGCTGGGCCCACCACGCCGTTTTGGTGGGGCACGTGGGCGGTGCTGAGGTCATCGTCGGCGGAGTAGCAGAACCGGGTGACGGTCTCGATCGCGATCCGCGCCAACTGCACCGCGCTGATCGTGATGTCCTGGCCGAGGTTGACAAGCCGCGTCCCCAGGATTTCAGCGCGCCGGGAGGGAAGTTCACGCGGCCCGTTCAATCGGTGGGCGTAATGTCGTCCGACCGCACCGTAGGCCAACGAGTGCGCAGTTCGGCAGTCGACGTGCGAGGGAAAGCTGCGGCCGGCTTCTTTTGCAATCGCCCGGTTGTAGGCGATATACAGCGTTTTGTGCCGAGTCTGTTCCGCGGCAACCAATTTCAGAGTGCTTGTCTTGCCGGTGCCCGCCCCGGCCTGGATCACCAGGTTCGCGCCGGTCTTGGCCGCGTCGACGATGTTGACCTGCTCGTCGGTCGGTTTCAGCTTCGCCATGACTGGACTGTACGAACGAACGCTGACACCATCCCCGACCGCCACGATACGGCGACGTTTATTTTCACCGACCAGGCTAGCGAACCGCTTGCGTTGTCCGGCCTCGGTCCTGCAGGATCCGTTGGGCCGCCGGCCACGGTGGATGGCGCAGTCGACGCCGCCGCCACGCAGGGCGGTGCCCGCAGCGTTGACGACGGCGTCGACCTGGGTGATGTCGTCGCCCTGGACCACGGTGATCCGCCGCACACGCTCAGTAGACCGTCGGGTGGTGCTGCCGAACAGCCTTATGCGCGGTGTTCTGCCTTGTCGGCGTGCATGCGGATCTCGCAGTGATGATCCGTAAAGGCTCTCTCGTGGTTTTCGATGCACTTGCGCACCAGTGATTCCGGTATGCCGTATGGGCCGCCGATGGGTGCGTCGTAATCACCTCTGTTGCAGTGTATTCGGCCGGTTTCCCCCACGGGCACGTCTCTTCCTCTCTAAGCGGGCGTATAGGTGGGTCTATGTGTCGGGTCGTTGGTGTGGTCAGTTGCGGTTTTTGTCGCCGCACATGTCGCAGGAACCATCCGTGACCTGGTGCAGGCCGTCGGCGGTAGCCGGGCAGGGGAATTCCTCACCGGCCAGGATCTTTTCCCAGGTACGAATGAAGTAATCGACGTTGTCGCCATCGTAGGAGTCGTACGCTTCGATGCAGTCGAACAGCGTGGCCTTGCTACCTGACATAGGTAGGGGTTCTTTCGGTTTCATCTAGTGGGCGTGGTTGATACAGCGGGCTGGGTTGTGGTGTCGCCTGGCGCGCGGCGGGTTCGGGATGAGGGCGCGGTGAGGAGGCGGTCGCGGGTTGCGGTGCTGCGCCAGTGCGCAGGCCGTCCGGGGCGTCATACCGGTTTCGCTTTCCGGGACCGCCGGCGGCGGTAGAGCGCCCGTTCCCACCAACAGCCGTGTTCGGCTACTGGATTGCCGCATTGGAAGCACAGGCGGCGCCACACCACGACAGGGCCTGGCGAGGGTGCGTGGTCGAGGATTTTGCTCATTGCGGACTAGTCCTTTTCCGCCGGTCCGCCGACGACCCGTGAGCCGGCATCGGTGTAGTCGGTTTGATCGAGGTCCCAGGCCTGGCCTTTTCCGTCGAGGACGTAGTCATGCCGGCACGTGACGCACCGGAACGCGGAGATAGTGGCGACGAGCTGCCCGCCGGCGCGCAGGCGCGCGATGCCGAGCGCCGGAGGGGCGCCCGTCGGATCAGTCCAAACACGGCCGAGATTGATCAGCGGAGCGCCGGTCCTTCCGCAGTGCGAGCAGCGCTCCTCGCGCGGCGGCGGGCAAATGAACATGCCAGAGGTAGGGGACCATTCATCCCATTCGACAAGCAGGCCGTCCCATCGGGGTGGCAGGTCGTGCTGGCGTGGCCACAGCTCGAGTTCGGCCTGCTCGCCGGGGCGGGCGCAGTCGGCAGCGGTGGGGGCGCGGTTCGGTGTCGACACAGCCGATACCGCTGCGTGCCGGTGAACGTCATCCTGGTGGTCCACGTTGAGGTGATCCTTCTCGCGTTCAGGGCAGCTTTTCGGGATTTGCGGACCCCGTTGGCGCGGCGAGTGTGTCGCACAGACACGCGGCGGCATCCGCGGCCGCGATCACGCACTGATTCAAGGCGTTATGGCACCAGCGCTTCGGTAGCTCGTCTGCCTTGCGGACCTCGAAGGTCTTGACTCCCGTCAGTTCGTGGGTCGTCATGGTGTCCCCCTCTTGGCCGATAACCGTGCGGTGCTTTTCATTCGGGTCTCACCTCAAGCTCACGACAGCCCGGCGGCGCGGATATCGATTACTGCCACGACCGCAGTGTCGACGACAGTGCCGTCTTCCTGCTCGACCTGTAACACGTCGAATGGGTGCGCGCACAGCTCGCCCACCATGCGCAACTTCGCCTCCGCATCCATCCGCGCGTCGAAGTGCTCGCTAGCGCGGTCGCGCTCCGCGGTGAACTCTTGGTCTAGAAACTCGACCATGTCGAGTAGCTCCGCATGCAGCGCATCGAAATTGCCGTACTCGCGGCAGTACCGTGCGCGCTCAATCAGATCGCTCAGGTTGCTCATGGCTTCCTTGCTTGGTCTGCGTCTGCGAGTTCACGTGATTGCGTTGCGCAGGCGTGCATTCGGGCGGCGGTGATTTCGGCTTCAAGTGGCGTGTAGACGCAATTCATATCGTCGTCCCATATGTCGCCGTCCTCATCAACGCGGAAGGGCGCTGTGTCTTCCGGGAGTTCGATCACCGCGAATCCAGCCAGCCGCAGGGTCTCGACGGCGAGTCGTGCGAGCCCCATAGCGGTTGTGCCGCTGAGGCGGCCGCCGTTGGAGTCGCCGGTGCGCCCAACAATTTCGGTGGAAAAGCGTTTGGCGATCACGTCAACGGGGTCATTCATCGGAGAGACCTTTCAACACCGAAACGTCAGGCTGCCCAGCGGACCAGGGTCATCGCGTTCTCGGGACGCTGTGGCTGCACCGAATACCAGTGGCTGTGCCACTCACCGGCCAAATCACAGCCGCCCATCACGTAATCGGCGCACCACTTCACGCGCGGCAGGTAGCCGAAGTGCACCTCTTCAACGACGATGCCGGCGTCATCGCGCGGCGGCGTCTCGACGTTGGATTCGAGCAGATCCTTCCGAAGCTGCTCTCGGTCCAGGCTGTGGCCGAGGTGGACCCGCCCCCACTCGCCGTCATTGTTGAGGATGTCAGCCGGATAGTTCACTCCCCCACCCCTTCCTAGCGATCACTGTGCGGTGCACGATAATTCGATATTTCTGTCACCAACGACCACAGCGTCCATCGCATCGCCTACCGCAGCCGGTGCACTTGCTGGTTCGCTCGTGAATCCAGATCAGGGGCTGATTGAATGGCCAACCGATCCGGTTGATCAGGCGGATCATCCTTGGGCCGGCCTATCGACTTCAATCATCGTGCGATGGAGATGCGTGTTCGACCGGCTTGTCCCCACCGAAATGGGGTACGGGTCACACCGCGTGTAGGTGAAGTCGTAAGCGATCGTCTTCTCGGTAACGCCGATGACCCTGTCCACACGACCGGCGACTCCTGCGGTGATGTGGACGACGTCGCCCACCTGAACATCGGCCGCCTTGATCTCGATCGTCGCCATGGCGTGCCCCCTCCTTTCGCCGCCTCCCGGAACCCAATAGTGCGACTGGCGAGGACGACCCGGACTGACCAGTCGCGTGTCGAGCATTGTTTTTCCAACGAGCGGCTAATTCGTGGGGCCTGAAACGTGTCGGATCGACGAGCCGCGGTGCGGCGTGCCTAGCGTGGCCGCTGACAGGGAAAACTGCAGCCACTTGACCCGATCTGGCGAGTCCTGAGCTGCGCTTACATCACGACATAGCGGGGGGCCATGGCTGACCAGACGGCGATTCCGACCACCGGGGACCCGATCGTCCTCGTCGGATACGTGCACTCGTTCCCACGCCACCCCCAGCCCGGCACGCTGCTCGAGCAGCTATTCACCGGCCATCACGTTCGACCCGACGAGCACTCCCCTGAAACCCTCTACGCGCTGGTATCGGTCGATTGGGCCACAGAGCACACCACCATCGACCTCGACTCTGGTCAGCGCTCGAGCGAGTTTCGGCGCGACGGATTCCTCGGCGCACCGACTGGCCGTTCCTGGTATCTGACTCCGGCGCTGTACGACGCCGCGGCCGGCCGGTACCGCCTGAACAATGGCGGACTCGCGCGCGGGCACCGCGACGCAACACTGCCCGCCACTGTTGTCGCGCTCGGCGCCCCGAACACCGTTCCTATCCACGACTTCCCGCTCTAATCCTGCAGGCCGCACCATGACCACAAGAGCAGCCATTCAGACAGCACGCGACTACACGGTCGCCATCGCAGGCCGCTGGGACCGGCCCGGATTTCATTCTTCCATCGTCGCCGAAGCCCAGGCACTAACCCAGTTGGTTGATCGCTTCCTCTTACACGACTGCGCACTGCCTGGCCCCGCGATTGCCGTCCACCTGCGCACGCAGCTCGACAAATTCAACGACGAGATACGTCGCGTGGAGCAATGCGGCCACGCGAGCAACCTGATCGGTGCGTGCCGGCGCCTATGTGCCGTCCTGGACGACGCAATGCGCCTGTGGGCGCCCGAATGCCCACAAGGCCGGACCGGCGCGGGGGGACGCCCCGAAAGTGAGAACTGATGCCCCAGAAGAGAACTGAGCTTCACATTCCGCCCCGGCAGCCACTCGCCGAACTCGACGCCTTGACCATTTTGGTCTGCGTTCCCGGCGACCCGGCAGCGGTACGCGCATTCACCGCCGCCGAGGCCGACGAGGCGCGGCGCTACGCGGCAGAACACGGGGGCTGCTGCGAGCCGCTTCCACTGGCCCCGGCGAACGCAAGCGGTGGCGGGCCGCCGGGGACGATGGCCGCCACCGCCTGACGCCAAACCCTAGCCGAGAACCGAAACATCAAGGGGGAACACGTGTCACAAGGTATCGAGATCACGGTCTACGTGAACCAAGGCGAGGACCGCTACTTCAGGGGCTACCAGCCCGGCGATCCGCTGGCCAAAGCGGCCGTGTTCACACTGGACCCCCGGCTGGTCGCACAGGTCACCTCAGCCGGCATCCCGACCCAGGCACTCGAATTCGTGTGGGAGCAACTGAACGTCGATCATCCCACCGAAGTGTGGGCGCACCAGTATCGCGCAGACCGCCATCCCAGCCTGAGCGTCGGCGACGTCATCGTCATCGGCGAAACAGCCTTCGGACTCTCCAGGTTCGACGGCTGGAAACGCACCAGCCTCAACGCCGAACAGATCGCCTGAACATGACCGCCCAACTGCACGACTCCGTTGCCCTCGAACTCGACCCCGAATTCCGCGACAACTATTGGCGCGCTCGGCAAAACGGTCGCGTCGTCGAGGTTCAGCACGACGACCCGAGCTTGGTCTACATCGACTGGGGCGACGACGGAATCAACCTGGCCGGCGCGCAGTTGACCGGCACCCGGGAGCGATGGAACGTCGGCCTGCTACGCGTCACCCACGTCGCAACACGCCGTGACTAACACCACGCACCACTCCCGACAGTGCTATCATTACTGAGTCTGCGGCAATAGCCACAGAAAGTGAGCCCGAGACCCGGCCGGACGACCGTGGCGCTCGGGCTTCGCGCATTTTGGGGCTTCGAACGGTAGATATCCGTCGACGGAGGTCGTGTCGTTGGGCCGATACTCGACGATCTGGCCATCGAGCACGCCGGTCGGATACCAACGTCAGGTCGACCAACTGAACGATTTCACTCAGTTCGAAAGTGTATGCGGCGCTGCGATATAACGGTCTGCGGACGTCAGCGGCAACCAGCGTCAAGTCTTCACCGTCGATCAGGCAAGGCCGATTACGGCGGCCATGGCTCCGCCGGCTGACACATCTTTCGGGTCGACGAATCTGCCGACTGAGGCCTTGCCTTGGCTGTGGATGATCTCGACCAGGTGGGCTTCCGGATTGCGGTGCTCATTCGGCATCGTCGCATTGCGGGTGACCGTCGTTGGCGTAGTGCGTGCGGGCCCCCTCACAACCTCGGGGGCAGCCCGCGCTCATGTCGCCGGTGCCCGAGTGCTCGCAGAGTTTGCCGAGGTGGCGACTGTAGGGATCGTCGTCGCGGTAGTGCGTCGGCAGCGGCAAGCCAGCGTCAGAAACTGGGATCACCACCCGGCCTACTGCCTCACCGCTCGTTGCGCACCAGCGGGCACCAGCGCCAGGCGGCGCGTATCAGTGAGGACGATGCGGCCGCCGTGAACAAGAGCGTCGATGGTGTTGTCGGCGACGGCGCGAGACACTCCTCGCGCAAGGAGTGCGCGAAGCACGGTGCCTAACGGCAGTTCGCTGGTCTGCAACATGCCCGTGACGATGTCGCCGAGATCGCTTCCAGTAGTAATGGTTCCCTCCGAGGTGTTGGCGTGAGCCGGTGATCTCCTGCTATGAGCAGCGTGCCGCGCAGGTGAAGCCATTTTGGAGACGTCGGCCGTGTCGCGGCGGATTTTTCGACGGCGCCCAGCCAGTCACTGACGCGTAACGCGGCACGCGGCACGCGGCACGCGGCACGCGGCACGCGGCACGCGGCACGCGGCACGCGGCACGCGGCACGCTATACCGCCTAGCACTGCAATGCGTACACCGTACGCAAGCGCTGCTATAGATGCGTTACATGCAGTGCGCGCGTTACATGCGATGAATCCTAGGAACAGTCTCCGGGGCTGGTTGGCCTGTCGTCGACCAGTTGCGATGCAGGCGTTGCTACATTGCGCGCGTGAGCATCGGAAATGATCCGCAGATCAACCAGATTCTCGACGAGATCGCCCACTGGCACTCGGAGTATGAGCACGCGGCAGATCCCGACGATTTCGGTCACCCCGGGGACCATGAAGCGGCGCAGCTCTCATCGAAGGTAGGCGAGCTGCTGGCCGCGCTGGGTCGCCCGGTCAAGCTTGGCTAACTCCGCCCAGCTCGATTCTTCCGCTGTTGCGCGATGCCCGCGGATAAGCGAAAAACGAGACGCTAGTTCGGAATACACTGAGTTCAATTAGCGCCGAACGGTCGAATGACACAGCCAGCTGAGTATGATCCGGCTAACTGGCGCCAACTGCCAGGCAGAGCAAAGCTGCACACGAGCGCGACCGCGCTCTTTGGGGAGGCGTGATGGCAACCGGCGATATCAAGCTCAATCCGGCCGAGGCTGCAGGGGTCTTCGGCGGGACCTCCGCAAAGCTGGACGGCCTGGTGGGCGAAGCGCCCGCCGCCGGTGGCGGCTCCGGCGTGGATCCTGCATTCTCTACCTCGGCCGACTCGGCCTCGTCGAACATCGACCAGAACGTCCGCAAAGGATCCGACCAGTCTCGCACTGGCGCCGACGCCGCCAACGGCATGGGCGACACCGATAAGAACAGCGGCAGCAAGATCGGTTCCGGGCCCGACGCACAGGACTCGACAAGAGGCGGCGGGGGGCGCGGCCCCGCCGGCGGCGACACCCTCCGCAACCTCGACGCCCCACGACTCACCGCAGCCGACCTCGCGAAAGCATCGCCTTATCAGTCATCGATGCCGATGAATCAGACCGCGAACATCCTGCCCTCACTCGCCCAAGCCGCCCAGCAAGGCGCGGAATCACTTCCGTCAGCGCTGTCGTCGCCGCTGTCGGGAGTATCCGGGATGACGGCCCCATTCCAGTCGATGCTTTCCGGGCCGGGCGGCGGGCAGATGCTCGACAGCATGCTCGCGAAAGCGAACGCCTCCAACGGATTCGACGGCGGCCCAGCCAGCCTGGTGATGAGCAGCGGTGGCAGCGCTCGACTGAACGACATCGCCAAAAACGTCCTCGGCATCCCCTATGCCTGGGGTGGCGGATCAATGTCCGGTCCCTCACAAGGCATCTCAGACGGCGGGGGCCCCGCAGACCGCGCCGGAGACTTCCACAAGATCGGCTTCGACTGCTCCGGGCTGTCACGGTATGTGACCGGCCAACTAAAAGGCGTCGAGATCCCCCGGTCGTCCGAAGCCCAGTATGCGGCCGGTATGGCCGTAAGCCAGCCTATGCCAGGCGATCTCGCATTTCCTGCTTCAGCCGGCCGGCCCCCGGGGCACGTGCAAATTTATCTGGGCAACGGTCAGGTACTTGAGGCGCCGTCATCGGGCCAGACGGTGAAGATCAGCCCACTCTCTCCGGGATCAGAGTTCCGGCGCTTCGGCGCCACGACGGTGTGACCGTCTGCGGTACTTGAACTTACGGCCTGACCTTCCGGGCAGGCGCCACCCCTAGTCGACGCCGAATTCGCCTTTAACGATGTCGCCGATCGGGCCGAATGGGCTCCGCGCCGGTGCGGGCGTGTGTTGGGGTGCCGCTGGTAGGTGTGGGCCGGCCGCGGGCCCGGCGGCTGAGGTGATGGTGATCCCGTTGATCTTCTGGCCGTGGCTCTGGTCGGTGTGCTCGAGGTCGTCGGCGAACTTGGATAGTGCCGCTGCGTCGCCGGCGACGTTGTGGTGCAGTTGGCCGATTTGGGTGGCAACCCTCGAGCCGACTGTCGCCAACGACGCGAGCAGCGGCGCATAGATGGGGGCTGCGCTGCCGTCGACGGTGTTGGCTGACGCCTCTTTGCGGGCAGCTGCCTCAAGTTCTTTGAATTCGGGTAGCAGCGCCTCGAAGTCGCTGGCCGCGCTGGCGAGTTGGGCGGCGACGTTACGAAGTGTTGGGATATTGGCGGCGATCTGGTCGGTCATCGGTTTCCCCTCCTACTAATTAGCTTGTGCGCGTTCATCGTTGCGGTGATGGCGGCGGCGTTGGCAGCGCCGGCGTGCTCGGGGGCGGCACCAGCGGCGGCGGTGTGTGACGCTCGAAGTAGCTGATCCAGCGCACCGCCGCGGCCACTATGAGCAGGACTCCGAGCAGGGAGCACAGGGTGTCGCCGTCGACTCCGACCGCAGGGTAGGCGAACGGAAGGGCGGCGAGGTGGCGGTGGCCGGCGGCGGTCAGCACGTTCAGCCGAACCCACACACTCGACACTGAGGGCATGTAGGCGCCGACCAGCCATGCCGCCGCGGTCGCAATTACCGCGAGTAGCCACCACATCCGCGGCCGGTGCTGGTCATCCATGCAGCAAGTCTATGACTGGAACGCCGTTTTCCCGGAGAGTGTCAATTACATTCGGGCATCTTGTTTTTCGCGAGCAGGCGGCTAGGCCGATGCCTGGCTCGTAGTTCCGCTGTCTCGCTGGCGACTAGCCGGTACTCGACACGCCGCTGACTGCCAGTTCGGACAGCGCCTGCCCGCCACTGGGGCCGCATGAGTTAGTGGCGGCTCCGGTGAACATCGGTGCAGCGCTTCTTACCGCGGAAGACAGGAGACTACAGTCAGGCTTTTCAAGCGCGGCAAAATTAGGGGCCGGTCGCGGGAGAAGCCGCGACCGTCGTGGGGCTACCTGGCGCTTTCAGTTTCGTCACGGTGACAGTACAAAGGGATCGCTATCACGCCTTGCGTGGCTATCGTCAATAGGCCTTCTTGCAGTGCTATAC
This sequence comes from Mycobacterium sp., assembly GCA_028706695.1. Taxonomy (GTDB): domain Bacteria; phylum Actinomycetota; class Actinomycetes; order Mycobacteriales; family Mycobacteriaceae; genus Mycobacterium. Next base: position 9,594 of record JAQTVU010000001.1, on the reverse strand, counting down.
AAGCTAGCCTAGCTTGACGCGGTAGCGCCTAGGCCGTGGTGATGCCGTTGATCTTGTGGCCGTGCGTCTGGTCGGTGCTCTCCAGGTCGTCGGCCAGCTTCTTCAGTGCGGCCGCGTCTCCGGTGATGTTCTGGTGCAGTTGGCCGAAGTGGGTGCGGATCTTTGAGCTGACGGCGCTCAACGATGACAGCAGGGGCGAGTAGATCGGCGCGGGGCTACCGTCGACCGTGTTGGCTGATGCCTCTTTACGGGCCGAGGCTTCGAGCTCTTTGAGGTCTGGCAGGAGCGCCGCGATGTCTTCGGCGGTGCTGGCGAGCTGGGCGGAGACGTTGCGTAGCGTCGGGATGCTGGCGGAGATCGTGGTGTCGGTCATTGTGTTCCCCTGGTTTGTTGTCGATCAGCGTTGCGTGGGCAGCGCCGCGGCGGCGGCGGGCGTCGTCGGGATGATGACCAGGTCCGGGTGGCCGGTCTGCGTGATTTCCGTTGAGCCGCAAGCGTTTGCGGGCAGGTATTAGGTAGACCGTTCATCGGGATCCGGCGTGTCTGGTACTGCGTAGACCGGGTTGCTGGCACGGCTTTTCGATGTCGATCCGGAGCCGCCGCCATGCATCATCGGAGACAGTCCCCCGCCGCCGCCGGCGCCGCCTGGGCCCGGGCCGGCGTTGGCGACTGTTTCGGCGATGCTGGGTCGGGCTGAGACGCCGTTGAATACCTGTTGGCTCTTGACGGGTCCCCCGCTTGCGCCCATGTAGGTTTGGCCGAGCATCGCGCCGCCCAGTCCCCCGCCTATCGGGACCCCGCCGCCACCGAGTCCGGCACCGCCTCCTCCCCCGTCGCCGATGCCGCCTGAACTGAACCCTGCCAGCGAGCCCATTGACCCCGGTCCGAGGCCCAAGGCGCCTGTCTCGCTGGTGCTTCCTCCCATGGTGCTCAGTAGCGACGTGAAGGGCTGGGTCAGTGAGTTCAGTGGCTGGGTGAGACCGCTTCCGGCGCTGGAGAATTGGCTGAGGGCCTGCTCTGGGGCGGAGAATAGCGAGCTGGCCGAACCGAGCATGCTCGACATGCCGTTGGCGTCTCCGGTGCCCGACGTGGCGCCGTCCACTGTGCTGCCCATCGCATTGGTGGCAGCGTCGGTGCCCTGGCCGAGGGCCTGTTGGGCGGCGGCGTCGGCCATGGCTTGGCCGATCTGTTCAGCGCCGGCTGCGGCGCTGGCTAGTGGCGGGGGCGGTGACGCCGGTTTGGGAATGGTCGCTGTTTGCACTGCCTCGTCGTAGGTGACCATCACGGCGCCATTGTTACCCCAGAATTCGCCGTATTCGGCGTTGAGGGCGGCGATGATTCCTGAATTCACGCCGAGGAAATTCGTGGCTTCGGCGATGGCCTCGCTGATGCGATTCATATTGACCGCGGGCAGCGGGATCATGGATCCGGTGGCGACCGCGTAGGCCTCGGCGACGGCGAAGCAGGACAGTGCGTTGGCGGCGGCGTTCGCTTCCATGGTCGCCAGCCACATCATGAAGGGACCGACGGCGGCTGTCATCGCGGTCGGTGCGAGGCCTTGCCAGTTGATGCCGAGTGAGGCGAGTTCGGCGCTCATGGCTGCCATGGCTTCGCCGACCATGGCGGCAAAGTCGGTCCACATCGCCCCTGCGGCCAGCCAGGTGGAGGGACCCGCTCCTGCTTCTTGGCGGCCAGCGTTAATTTCCGGGATGTAGCCGCCCCACGGCTCGGTGCTCATCAGCCCCCTCTATTGCCCACCCGCACATCCCGATTCGCCTGCTCCCGAAGGGGATTCGGGAATCGGGATGCTGGTAGCGGCTGGGCATTCCCCGGTCTTAGAACGCGGCGGCGCTTCCGACGTCGGTGATGACGTGGGCCGCTGACGCCGATTGGATGGTGCTGCTCAGTTCGATCATCTGCTCGAGGCCGAGTTCGAACTGCGCGGCGAAGTCCGCTGCGGTGGCCTGATGCTTGGCCATCGCTAATGCTGACGCACCTTCGGCACCCGCAGGTAGCACCGCCATCGACGTGGCGCTGTTGGCCGCCGACGTCGCGGCCAGTTGCGCCTGGATGCCCTGCAGCACGCCTACTGTGCCGACCATGGCCGGCACGCTCTGAATTCCGACAATTCCTGACATGTCCGCTAATTCCCTTCCCCTGGTTTGGGAGCAAACTTGCTAGCAAGAATAGACGATGTGGACGGTTGTGACACCCGTGATTTATTACGCGTGGGCGTTTCGTTTTTTCCCGGCGTCTCGTTTTTGTTGGACTGTGCTATTTCAGGACAATATCGGCGGCCGCCGCGTAGGTCAGACCGGTGTGCAGTTCGCCGACTGCCCTGCCCAACGCTTCGGGGCTAGCCGGCTCGTAGGTGATCCACTGCCGACCGTCCATCCCTAAGGTCGGATAACTCACAACCGAACCGGTGTGCTCGCCGGTGAAGAACATCACCCCAGCGGCGTTCTGCTTCGCCGTCTTCTTACCCTCCGGCCCGCGGCGGGTCAAGGCAATCTGGGCGAGTGCCACGTTGTCCTGTTTGAGCAGCTCAGACAAGGTGCGCACGGTGGTGCCTGCCATTCCCGCATCACGTAGTCCATCCCGGGTAGCTTCGACCACGTCGTCGAGGTCCTTGCCACGGTCCTGTTTGAGCGCATCAGCGGTCGCCGCCGGGATGGAGAACCGCTCGAGCGGATAGGGGTGCCAGCTGTCGCTCGGGTCGAGGATCGCTTTGATGATGGCGCCGGCGGTCATGTTCAGGCGGTCAGGGTCGGTGTTGCGCGCTTGATCGGTGGCGATGGCGAGCCGACCGCCGGTCATCGTGATGGTGGTGAACACCGCATCGCGGTACCCGATGAGGAAGGTGACTCGGGGAATGTCACGTAAGGCGTATTGCACGCCGTATCGCACGAATTCTTCCGGGAGGTCGACCTCGATCTTCCGACGTTCGTTGTAGAGCAGCACAATTCCCCACAGCGCCCACTCGTAGTTGGTCAGCCCCGCGAGTAGCTCGCGGGCCGGCGGGGTGAGCTCGCCGGCTTCGTTGACGATGTTCCAGCGGCGCAGGTCCAGGTCGACTGAGCCGTCGAGCTCGAAGACGGGCATCGGGCCCAGTTCGAGTGGTAGTTCGTTGATGAGGCCGCGCCGATACAGGGCGATGAGGTGGCGCTGGTCGAAGTCGGAGTTCCCCATCGGTACCCCCTTTTCCTATTGGATGCACGCGGTATCGGTGCGGGCGCTGCGGCAGCGAAAAATGCGGTCAACACGGTTGGTGTGAACCGGGTCAACCTACGGCGGAGTTTACCGTTGAGGCATGCAGCGAACGTTGATCCGAGCCGTTCGCTCCGGAGTTTCTGCTGCCAGCCGGGGTGCGCCGTCGGTGGCGCTGGCGATGGTCGCCGGGACGCGCGGCGGGCGGCGTCAACGGCGGCTGGCGGTAGCCGTTTGTGCGGTAATCGGGCTGGGGTTCTTAGGCTTTGGAGCTATCGCCCAGTTTCCGATCACAGTGGCCGATACCGCTGCGGCGTGGATTTTCGGTGGCCGCGGCGGCCAGTACGGAGCCCCTCGGATCCCGGATATTTGCGCCAAACCGCCAGCGCCGGAACAGCAGCCGGTCACACCAGACGATATCCACCCAGCCGTTGATCCACTGCCCGCCGGGCTGGGCCCGGACGGGCGCCCGACTGAGCAGGCCTTGGCGCTGATGGCGCAAATACCTGCCGGTGCCGACGTGACAGTCGCGCAGGGGTGGATCCTCTACGGGCTTGCCCACCCCAACGGGGATGACCTGGATTTTGCTGGCTTCGCCGATTCGTTCCAGCACGTCGCCGAACGGCTCAGCCGCCAGGCCGCCGCTCTCGATGTTGTGTCCACGATGGACCCGAAGGCGAACTACGCGCCGTACTTACTGCTCGCGCAGGCCGCCGCTTATCAGCTGATGCGCCAAGGCTCGGTCGCGGCCAACGATCACCAGCGTAACGCGCTCATCTCTGGGTTGAATACCACGTGCGAAGGCGTGGCTGGTCCAGTCGGGGCTGGCCGTGGTTGATGGCCGGGTAAGAGCGAGGCGCCGGCACGGTGGGCCGATCTAGCGACGTCTGGCGAGGGCTCTGTGCGCTCAGAGTTCGAACACGTAGTTGTCTGCTTTGCGGGTCACGTTGATGACTTCGAGGTGGTCGCATCCCTGCGGTCTGGGCAGGGCCTGAATCGCATTGGCCTTCACTCCGGTTAAATCTTTTGCGGTGGAACGGAATTGCTTGTCCAAGGCGAACAGGACGTAACCACCTGCTTCATCGACGTCAATCACGTCGCCGGTCTGTTCAAGCTCTTTGATGACGGTTGTGATCGGAACGGTTCCGTCGACGCGGTAGCGGGCCACCGTGTACCAGTTCGTGTGGTCTAATTCCAATGCGTTCTCCTGGGTGATCAGTCTTGTTCGAGTTCCGCGATTCGCCCGCGGACGTCCTCGAGGTCCCACTGGGCTTGCTCGCGTCGCGCGGCCGATACGGACACGTCGGCGAGGAGTCTGACTGCCATCTCTTCCAACAGCGCGGCGTCGTTGATGTCAGCTACATACATGGTGGGTTTCCTCGACTCGAATGGCGTTGCTTTCGGGGGTATTTCGCGTGCGGCTGGTCAGTTGGACCGTGTCGGTGCCGCGTGGCGGCCGCCAGGTTGTGGCGACTCTGGGTTGGTCGGAGCGACCGGCTTCTGTTGCGGTGGTCGGCGGGACGGTGTGGGGCGTTGTAGCGGGCGGCGAGTCGGGGGTGGGGCGGGGTCGCGTTGTGGGCTGGCGATGGTGAAGAAGGCTTCTTCGGCCTTGGCGAGCGACCAGCGGAAGCGGATCGGTTCAGTGAGTGCGCCTGGGGCCGGTGGTGTGTGCAGCAGGCATTCGTTGGGGCCGGCCACGATGGCGAAGGCTGGGGCGGTCGCTGGTGGGGTGGTCGCCCAGACGAGGCGCACTTGGTTGGGGTGGGCTGCGTCGGTCAGTTCGTCGCGGCCGGCCAGGACGATGTCGGCGTCGCGGCGGGTCCGATAGGTCGCGCCGATGCGGGAGGCAAATTCTTTCCATTCGTCTCCGGGGAGCGTGATGTTGATGCTGCGGCCGCTGGTCGATAGCCAGACCAGCAGTTGTTGGCACATCGCGGCGGGGCCGAAGATGTAGAACGGTTCGGAGCCGACGGTGAAGTTGACGAAGACTTGTGCGCGGTTGGGTGTTAGGCCGATGTAGGTTCCGATTCCCGCTGGTGCCAGTGGTATTGGGAACTCGGTTTCGGCGGGGAGGGGTTTGCCGTGTACCGCACTGGGACGCACGGTGCGGGCTAACGGTAGTGCTGCAGTGAGGATGTCGCCTTGTTGGCCGTGCTCGCGGCGCAGGCCCAGGGCGGTGACGGTGGCTAGGGAGCTGGCGTCGGAGGTGAGGAATCCGACGTACATTTCGGCGTGGTCGGTGCCGTGGCGGCGGTCGAATCGGGCGATGTGGATTTGGCGGTGGGTGTTGAGGCGGCACCATTCACGGTAGTTGGCGGTGGTCCATGCCCTTGGGCCTGGTGTGAAGGCTACGGCGCGCATTGTTTTAGGGCCGCATGCGCTCCAATGTTCTTCTGCAAGCGCAGGATTGAGCTGGCTGGCGATGTGGGTGTGTAGCTCGGCGAGGTCCGATTTGGTGAGGAGTTGGGTTTTCCAGCCGTCGTGGGCGACGCGGCGGCGGATCCGTTCGGCGGCGATTTTGACGGTGCGGCTGATTCCTGCGGGGATGTCTTCGGTTCCGGCGCGGGCGTAGATGCTGTCGAGGGAGTCGGCCAAGGTGATGGCGACTTCGATGAAGGTGCGGCCGTAGAGCAGTGCCGGTGTTGGGCCGATTGTTGCTTGGAGCGCAGTCGCGGCCTGGTTGGGGCGCTGGTAGTTGTGCCCGAAGGTGACGACTGTGACGGCGTCGCAGTGGATGTCGAATTGGACGAGCTCTTCGCGGATTTGGTCAATCGGCAGTGCGCGAATGACGGATTCGCGGGTGCCAGAGACGATGGTGATGGCGTAGGGCTGAGGAAGTACTTCGATGTAGGTGCAGGCGCGTTGGCCGTCCCAGGTGATGCCGATGCCTTCGGCCTCGTAGAGGGAGATGGTGTCGCGGGGGCTGCGCCGGTAACGCAGGCGGCGGCCGATCCAACCCAATAAGGTCCGTGACCGGTAGGTGACGACGCCGATCATGACGGTAAAGGCGGCCGCGGCGGCTAGGATTTCCCACGTCACGGGTGGTTGTACCTTGAGGGAGGCGGTCGCCAAGACAGTGATGATTCCGACCGTGACCAGGGCCGTGAGGTTGGTTAGCTGCAGTTTGAGGCCGATGCGCCGGTCTGGTGTCATCTGTGTTCTCCCGAGTTGCGCTTTGGGGTGTGCGGCGGGGGACGCCGATTTGTTGTCCTGCTTGCCTGCAGGGTGTCGGCGCGGGCTCATTGGGTCCTCTTCCTGAATGCGAAGACCGTCAAGCCAAGGATGATCAGGAGGGTGGCACCGGCACCCAGGACGATCAGGGCGATGTTGCGGGCTGTGCTGTCAGGCGGCGGTGGGGCTTTAGGGATCGGCGCGTACACGCTGGGCACGCCGGGGGCGATGGGGTCACCGAGGGGCACTTGGTCGGTCAGGGCTGCGGTCGGGTCGATGATGCCGGCGCCCAGGGTGTTGTTCAGCCCGGCGGCGGGTGGGTGGGCGGTGGCGAGGATGCGGTGGATCACTTGGTGGGCAGTCAGATTGGGGAATTTCTCGCGGATGAGCGCGGCGAGGCCGGAAACGTAGGCTGCGGAGAAGGAGGTGCCGTTTTCGGGGACGGGGACCCCTTTGACGATGGCGGCGTTGGTGAGCGCTCCGGGGGTGGGTTGAGTGGGGTCGAGGGACACGATGTTCATCGCGGGGGCTGCGACGCCCACCCACGGGCCCGGCATCGTGTTGACGTAGGGGTCTCCAGTGAGGGTGGACCCGCCGACCGAAAGTACCAGGTTGGAGAAGTATGACGGCAGTGAGATGCTGCGGACTCCGTCCCAGTTGCGTGGATCGGAGGGGTTTGCGGGGTCGTAGCCGGGGTTGGATTGGCAGGTTTGGCGGCCGACGTTTCCTGCGGCGGCGATGACCGTGATGTTCTTGACGACCGCGGCGTAGTAGAGGGCGCCGGCGAGTGCGCGTAGGTCGACGGGGCTGCCGGCGTCGACGCATGCGGTGACCGAGAGGTTGATGACGGTGGCGCCGAGGTTGGCGGCGTGCACGATGGATTGGGCCAGGGCGGTCAGGTTGGCCGCTGAGCGGTCGGCGTCCGACCAGCCCGGTGGCGGGTTGTCTTCGCGGAACGCGGCGCTGGTTTGGCGGATGGAGATGATTTCCGCGCCGGGCGCTACGCCGATGAAGCCGTCGTTGGGTGACGGTGCGCCGGCGATGATTCCGGCTATGAGGGTGCCGTGGTGGTCACAGTCGGACAGGCCGTCGCCGGAGACGATGTAGTCGCCGCCGCCGCGCAGGTGTGGCAGGCGCACGTTGGGTTGCACTCCGGAGTCGATGACGGCGACGGTTTGTCCGTCGCCGCGGGCGAAGTTGTGGAGTTCCTCGACACCGAAGACGGCGCTGGCGGGGATGGTTCTGAATTGCGAATCGGCTAGGACCGCCGACGTGGCGCAGACCGATCCCTGCTTCATCGGCACCGCTGGTGCGGGGTCGCCGTCGGGTGGCGCGACGTCGACGGCGGGGTCGATCTGCGGAGGTGTGATGGCGGCGGCGGAAGGGGCGACGGCGGCCGGGGTGACGATCAGCAGCGTGATGATCAGTGCCGCCGCCCGGATCGTCCAGCGCATCAGCGGGCCCGGACTTTCTGGTAGAGATCCATCGCGATCGTGACGTAGATCAGTGGTGAGGCGTAGATCACCCGTTCGAGTATTTCGAGGCCGCGGGTGACGATGGGGCTCACGATGCGGCGTTGCTGAATCGAGTAGATGGAGGCCAGCACGGTGGACAGCACCAGCAGGCCGACGGCGATGGCGGCGCGGGTGTGGTTTTCTGCGTAGGAGGGCGATACGACAAGGCCGCCGGTAAATGATGCCGCCAGCGCGGTGGTTGCTACGAGTGTGATGCCCTGCAACCGTGCGTCGTCGTAGCTTTTCCCGCGATACACCAGCGCTAGGGCGATGGTCACGATGAACGCGAAGATGAGCCACTGGTGGTTGTCGAGGCTGCGGCCGATGAACCATCCAGAGAAGACGGTGACGGTCAGCACGCCGGTCAGGATGCCCACCAGGCAGTCGTATGCGGTCAGCGTCTGTTCTTCTTGGTTGAGGATCGAGTCGGCAGCGCGACCGTCGCGGGGCAGGCTGCCGGCGTCGAGGTCGCCGGCGCGGTCGTTGCCGATCACGTAGCTTTCCCCGGTGGCGGGGACGTAGGGCAACGAGATCCGGGCCAGGGCCAAGGCGATTCGCGAGCTGCCGAGCATCACGAAGAAACTCAATGCGATCAGCTGGACGCCGAGCACCGCGGTCGGGCTGCGGTAGACCATATTGAGCACGGCGATTGCGGTGACTGTGGCTGCGCCCGCGGCGATTCCGTAGTGCAGGCGCGCGTTGGTTCCGGTGATCACCGCCAGGCCAACCGCGAGGGTGAATAGTGCACCGCCTGCGGCGGCGAGCTGGTTGATACCCAGGGGTCGCGGGGTGATCAGCAGGGCGGCCGTGCCCACTAGGAGGTAGGTGATGGTCAGGAAGGGGACGACGATCGGCCCGTACCGGTCCCTGTCGGTGCGAAGCACGACGAGGGAGATCGCGGCGGCGAGTGCGGCGCCGGCGGCCATCATGGAGCAGACGGTGATGCGTGCGGTTATCGCGGGTTGGGTGGCTGCGGCCCAGAAGGTGGCCAGCACGGACACGAACGCGATGACCAGGGGTAGCAGTATCAGGTTGACGCGCTGGGAGATCCGTCCGTCCCACGATGGGAAGTGCTCTTTGAGCCAGTAGGTGATGGCCTCGGCGACGTCGTCGATGAGCGGCGGATACTTCTCCCCCGGGTCTTTTTTCACCAGCAGCAGGCGCGAACCGTCACGGACCTTTTCTTCCTCGAGGGTTTTCCCGGGGTCGAGGGGGTGGGTGTGGAACGGCAGGCGCAGCGTCCAGTGCGCGGAGGCGTCGTTGAGCCAGCTGGAGTCCTTACCGGCGCGGTCTAACTCGTTACGCAGGAACGGGATCAGCTCGGCCAGGCAGTCACCGATCAGCGCATGGTTGGACATGGGCACGTCGACGACATGGCCGGGCACGGTGATTTGGATCCGGGCTTCAGCTTGCACGGTTGGCACGATCAGAGCTCTTCTCGGTGGTTTCTTCGGTTTAGGTCAGTTCTTGCCGGCAGGCGAGTCCTGCTCTGCAGCCTCGTTTTTCGTGTCGCGTTTGGTGCTTGTGGCGCCGCGTTTCCGGGGCTTGGGTGCCTCGTGGCCTTGCAGGGCCAGGCCCTGTGGGGTGGCCCAGCCGGTGGCGAGGACTTCGTGGATTTTTGCGGTGTAGGTCTCGGCGGCCGCGGCCTCTTCCTGCTGCGCGGCCGTGACTTGCTGCTGGCGCTCAAGCCACTGCTCGCGTA
>JAQTVU010000056.1 GCA_028706695.1 Mycobacterium sp. | reverse complement strand
TGCCGGCCCTGTCGACCAAGCCGTTGAGCACCTGCGCGGACAGATCCGCCGGGTGCACCCCGGACAGCCCGCCGTTGCGTTTCCCGATCGGTGAACGCACCGCCTCGACGATGACGGCTTCAGCCATGGCGGTCTCCTTTGATGCGTAAGTACTGCAGCGATTGTCAACCAACGCGTTGGGAGATCGGCGAGCGGGTCGACGCGCTATCCGCCCCGGTTCTCCAGCAGCGGCGGGATCGGCGGCATCTCGGGAGCGGCGGCGATGTCATCGGCGGTCAGTTTGAAGCTGTCCGGGTAGGCGTCGCGTTGGGTGCGCCGCGCCGGCTCGCTGGTGCGCCAGCAGTACAGGCAGCGCTGGCATTGCAACACGTCCCAGGCAGCCGCGACCGGCGAGGTGTAGAGCTTCTCGAGCGTCTCGAACGCGCAGCGGGGGCATATGCCGTCGGCGGCCATCGGTTCTCCTCGAAGACCCGGACGGGTCAGTGGTGGGCCGAGAGTTGCTGCAGGCGAATCAGCCACTCGCCCATCTCGGGCAGGTCGTGAACTTGGTTGCCGAAGTTGCCGCGCTGGTCGGGTGCGACCGGTGTGGTCGCATCGATGATCAGCTTGTCGGAGACACCCGGAGCGCTGGCCTGCGGCGCCAACCCGAGTATCGACATGTTGGGCACCTGCACCAGGTCCCCGGCCGGGTTCATCTTGACCGACAGCGCCCACATCACCTGCGGCAGGTTGAAGGGGTCGACATCCCCGTCGACCAGGATCACCGTGGCCGCGTAACCCAACCCGTGAGGCGTCGTGAGGGCGCGCAGGCCGACGGCCTTGGCGAAACCGCCGTAGCGCTTCTCGGTTGCGATGATGACCGCCAATCCGTGGGTGTACATCGCGTTCACCGCCTGCACCTCGGGAAAGTCCCTTTTGAGTTGCCGGTAGAACGGCACACAGGTGCTGGCGGCGATCAGATAGTCGATCTCCGTCCAAGGCATGCCGATATAGAGATGCTCGAACACCGGGTCGGTGCGGTAGCAGATGCGGTCGATACGGATCACCGTCATGTTGCGGCCGCCGGAGTAGTGGCCGGTGAATTCGCCGAAGGGACCTTCGATTTCCCGCTTGCGGCCCTCGATGACGCCCTCGATGACGACCTCCGAGCCCCACGGCACCGGCAGCCCGTGCAGCGGCGATCTCGCGATCGGGGCGGGCGCACCGCGAACTGCGCCCGCAAGGTCGTACTCGTTCTCGTCGTATGCCATCGGGGTCGACGCCACGATGGAGATCACCGGGTCGTTACCCAGCGTGATGGCGATGGGCAGGTCCTTGCCGACCTGCTCGGCCTTGCGCAGGTGCTGGGCAATGTCGTGCATGGGCACCGGCTGCAGCGCGAGCTTGCGCGGGCCCTTGACCTGGATGCGGTAGACGCCCACATTTTGGTTGCCCTGGTCCTCCGGATCCACGGAGATCACGGCCGCCTTGTCGATGTAGAAGCCACCATCTCCGTCGTTGAGACGAATCAACGGCAGCACCTCGAAGATATTGATCTCGTCGCCGGCTTGGGTGTTCTCCAGCCACGGCGGGTCGTCCCGCCACCGCGGTCTCACGGGAAGTCGTCCCAGCGCCGGATGAACTCCTCCACCTGCGCCTTGGTGGCGGTGTCCTTGGGCAGGCCCAGCGCCAGCGCATGGTTGGCCCACGAGCCGTGGACGTTCATCGCGATCCGGGCGTTGATAAAGCCTTTGACGTTATCGAAGTACAACGCCGGGGCGGCGTCACCGAGCCGCGCGGCGGCGTTGGCCGCGGCGGCGATGTCGGGCTCGGGCATCACCTCCTCGGCGATCCGCAGCAGCTGCCCCTCCCCGTCGAGCGTGTCGAGAAAACTGCGCAGATCGTCATATGCCATGGCCGGAACCCTTTCGGTAGCCACTTTCGATAGCCACTGACTCGCCAGCGTTCCCGCCGCCGCCGGCGGCAAACCCCTTCCCGACCCGCGCCCGCGTCTGTTTGGTGGCTCTTCCTGCGGGTAGCCGACGGGCCGCAACCACGCCTTGATTTGGAGATCGGCCGATGAATCAACCGAACCCGCCGAACCGTCTGATCGTCGGTATCACCGGTGCCACCGGATTGTCTACGGCGTGCGGGCCCTCGGCATTCTGCGCAGCGTCGGCGTCGAGACGCACCTGATCGTCACCCGGGCTGCGGGCGTGACCCGCGAGTACGAGACGGACCTGACTCGAGAGGACCTGGAATCGCACGCCGACTACGTCTACGGCGTCAACGACGTGGGCGCACCGATGGCCTCGGGCTCATTCCTCACCCGAGGCATGCTCATCGCGCCGGCCTCCATGCGCAGCGTGGGCGAGATCGCCGGTGGGGTGAGTAGTTCACTGCTCTCCAGGGCCGCCGACGTGGTCCTCAAGGAGCGCCGGCGCCTGGTTCTGATGGTGCGCGAGGCACCGCTAAACCTTGTGCACCTGCGGAACATGGCCACGATCGTCGAAGCCGGCGGCACCATCTTCCCGCCCGTTCCCGCGTTCTACTTCCAGCCCGCCAATCTTCAAGAGGTGATCGACCATTCCGTCGGCCGCGCGCTCGACCAACTCGGCATCCACACCGAGTGCTTCCCCCGCTGGGACGACAACCTGCGCTCTGCGGTCGCGCAACAGGCCAGCGGCGATTGACCGCGAGCGCGGTCGCCGCCGCTTTTCGCTCCTGGTACCGGCCGAACCGGGTATCGCCCCCATAGCGCGCCACCGTTGACGCCCATGAAGCCGGCCATGATTCGGCGCGCCGACGCCCCTGAGCGCTACAGCGTGCCCGTCGGTCCCGGCGCGCGACTCATGCCCCGAGGGCGCGTCCCGGTTCCGGCCGAAGCCGATACATCAGTCGACGGCAGAAACAGACTCGGGGAATTACATGGCCCAAACGGGCTGAAAGCGGCTCAGTTTCGGAAAGACTCGCCGGGAACAGCACGGCTCGCCGCGGTGTGCGCGTGGCCTGTCGTCAATCACCGGACCCGCTGGCTACCCCTCGTCACTCAGTTGAAGAACCCGGATTGGTCGTTGCTGTGGTTGAAGCCGCCCGAGTCGTAGTTACCCATGTTCCCGATGCCCGCGTTATAGGAACCGGAGTTGCTGATACCGGAGGTGTTTGCGCCCCAGTTGCCGAAGCCGACGTTGTAGCCGGTGCCCGAGTTGAAGAGGCCTATGTCGTAGCCACCGTAGCCGACGGGGCCGCTCTGACTGCCGGTCGGTGCGTTGTTGAAGCCAACGCTGTTGCCGGTGCCGGAGTTGTTGTAGCCGACGTTGCCGCCGGCACCCGAGTTGAAGGCTCCGACGTTACCTCCATCTCCGGTGTTGAAGAAACCGACGTCGACTTGCCCGACTCCTGCTTTCGCGCCTCCTGGCGGCGGGGTGTTCCCGTAGCCCGAGCTGTAGTTGGCCGAGTTGCTCCAGCCCGTGTCGTAGTTACCGGTGTTGTTCCAGCCTGAGGAATAGCTGCCCGTGTTGCCGAAGCCCGAGACGGTGCCAGGTTGGGTGACCGAGCTGCCGATGCCCGTGTTCACGCTGCCCGCATTCCACATGCCCGTGTTGATGTTGCCCGAGTTGCCGATACCGGTGTTCAAGGTGCCCGAGTTGAAGAAGCCCACGTTTCCGGTGTACTCGCCGGCGCCCGGACCGGAGGTGGTCAGGGGGGAGGTGCCGCCGGAGTTGAAGGCGCCCAGGTTCTCGACACCCGAGTTGAAGAAGCCCATGTTGAGGCCGCCGGAGTTGCCGACACCGTCGTTGTAATAGCCGGCGTTGCCGAATCCCATGTTCTGCAGACCCGCGTTCATCGCGCCCATGTCGTGATAGCCCGCGTTGAGGGCGCCCATGTCGTACTGACCCGCGTTCCCGAAGCCCATGTCCAAGTGGCCAGAGTTCAGAACGCCGGTGCTGAACGTGCCCGCGTTGAACAGCCCGGCGTCATACGTCCCGGTGTTGAAGGCACCGGTGTTGAAGCCGCCGGAGTTGAAGATCCCCGAGTTCGCCGTGCCCATGTTGAACAATCCCGAGTTGCCGCCGCCGCCGAAGCCGTGGACGAGGCCGACGCTGGGCAGGTCGCCGCCGGAGTTGAAGAAGCCGGAGTTATTGGTCCCGGAGTTGAAGAGGCCGGTGTTACCGGTCCCGGAGTTGAAGCCGCCGAAGCCGATCTGGTTGTTGCCGGTCAGGCCGATGCCGAAGTCGTGGGTGCCGGTGTTGGCAAGGCCGATGTTGTAGTTGCCGGTGTTGGCGAAGCCCAGGTTGAAGCTGCCGCTGTTGCCCAGCCCCGCGTTCCAACCGGGCCCCACGTTCAGCCCGCCCAGGCCGATCTGGTTGCTGCCGGAAAGCCCGAAGCCGATGTCGTTGCTGCCGGCGTTGCCGAAGCCGACGTCGTGGCTGCCGAAGTTGCCGAAGCCCATGTTGTAGCTGCCGGTGTTGGCGAACCCGAAGTTGTAGCTGCCGAAGTTGTCGCTCCCGAGGTTGGAGTTGCCCAGGTTGCCGTTGCCGATGTTGCCGAACGACGGGACGCTGATGCGGGTCCCCGCGAGGTCACGGGTGACGGTGGCGCCGTTGCCGAAACCGAAGTTGTTGGCACCGAAGTTGCCCAGCCCGAAGTTGGAGTTACCGTGGTTGCCGAAGCCGAAGTTGAGGCTGCCGAAGTTGCCGGAGCCGAAGTTATAGGTGCCGGTGTTGCCGAAGCCGACGTTGTAGGTGCCGGTGTTACCGCCACCCAGGTTGTAGTTGCCGATATTGCCGACGCCAAGATTGAGCTGAACCGCTTGGGCGGCCTGGGCCGGCAGGCTCTGCAGCAACTGCGGCAGCGACGCTAGCTGCGCCGCGGCCGCCGACGCCCCGCCGTGATAGCCGACCATCGCCGCGACGTTTGTGGCCCACATGTGCTCGTATTCGGACTCGATCGCCGCGATCGCCGGGGCGTTGAATCCGAACCAGTTCGACATCACCATCTGCACCAGATTGGAGCGGTTGGCCGCCACCATCGCCGGGTGCACCGTCGCCGCCAACGCCGACTCGAACGCACTGGCCGCCGCCTTGGCCCCCACCGCCGCCGCCGAGGCCTGAGTTGCCGCCGCACTCAACCACCCCGTGTAGGACGTCGCCTTAGCGGCCATCGCCTGCGACGCCGGGCCCTGCCAGCCACCCGTCACCAGATTCGACGTGACCGACGCGAAAGACTCTGCCGCAGAACTCAACTCGGCAGACAGCCCGTCCCAGGCCGCCGACGCCGACAGCATCGGCCCCGATCCCACACCCGAGTACATCAGCAACGAAGTGATGTCCGGCGGACCCCATACGCTCATCAGCCTGTCCTTTCGTGTCGCGAAATGAAGTTCCTGCCCGAAGCATGCGCTTGAATCTGAGCCGTTCCGCACACCACTCGGCCGTTAGCGCAGATCTTATAAAGACGGCCAGCCGAAAAAGTAAGTTTTCAAGAAAATTGTCCAATAGGGCTCACGGGTCCCGCGATAGTCGGTCCACCAGGCTTTGGAGCCAGGTTTGATTGATAGCGTTTCCGTCGATCTCGCAGGCCATGCGGTGCTGGGCGCGGCCGCATCGGGCAGCGTGCTCGCCCGGGGTCAGATAGCCCAGGGCCGAGTCAGGGTCGGGTGCCCCGGGGGAATCGCGCCCCGGCTCCCACGGCTCCCGTCGCTCCTCTCTTCCCATCTCGATCATCAGCGGGTGCGTGACCCAGGCCCACTGGGCGAAAACGCATGGGTGCTACCCGGTGGTCCGCTCCCTCGCCGCCCGGGCCGTGCGTTGGGCACACAATCGCTTGTGTTTCTTCCCGACCCGCCGCATCAGGTCGGTGTTGCCGCGGGCCGGCAGACCATATAGCGCCGAAGGGCAAACGGCGGCCCGGGGCCGTGTTGGCCGTCTGTCTGTGACGGTCGGCTCACCTGGATGATTGTGGCTACATCCGGCCAGCCGGGCAGCGGCAGCTGTCAGCGGTCACGGATTTCCCCAGGCCAAGTGGCCGCCTTGCTGTAGTCCGCGCCCGCCTGTCAACAACCGGCCCCGGGCCCACGGAAAGGTCAGGAGGGCCAGATAAAGAAATGCCGCGAGTACCGGCCCAACGTGGAACGCGTCGTCTCCCAGATTGCCAGCCGGGGCGGTCGCCGCGTCGGACACTTCGTCGGCAAATCTGGTCAGGTCATTTACAGTAAGAGCCGATTGGTCGGTCGTGTTCGACAATGAACCGTTCGAGTTCGACGACCAACCGCGTTGGGCGATGGGGTGATGGGGTGGTCGCCTTCTCGATGACCACTGTCGCATCAATATGGACGCGGGAATACCCAGGGCCGCAGCCTATGTCCACGCCTTGTCGATCAATGACTGGGGAGTCGGATCGAGGTGGAGACCATCAACTCGTCGGTGATGCGGGTGTCCATTTCCGCGTCGGCGCACTCGCTGGCTACGTCGGTGTTGTCGTCGTAGTCGCGAAGTTTCTTCAGCTCCTCGTTGTTCGTCCTCATTGTCCCGTCTTCGGAACAGGCGCTCTCGCTGTCAGTCATGTCGCGCGGTAGCGCCTCGCCGTCGCCGATCTGGGGCTGCCAGCCTCAGGCGACCGCATGGGCCACGGCCCAGCAGACGCCGGTCGACAAGGTCGGCCGGTGCGGGCCGGATGGGATGCCGAGGCCACCAAGCGCCCCGACGGGCAGCACACCAGAGTGGTAGCGGATCTCCACGTCGCCCAGCGTGCCGCCGCGCTGCATCCGGGTCCACTGTTCACCGACGCGAACGCCGTTAGCCACACCCAAATTAAGCGGTCAGCGCGGCGCGGGCGGCAGCAGCTGTCCGTTCCGCATACCCCGCACCGAACAGCACGACATGCGCCAGTAGCGGATAGAGCTGGTGCAATCCGATTCGGTTGCGCCAGCCCGGTTTCAACGGGCGCACCTGCTGGTAGCCGGCCAGGACGGCGCCATGGTGCGGGCAACCGAACAGCGCAAGCATCGCCAGGTCGGTTTCGCGGTGACCGGCGTGCGCGGCCGGGTCGATCAGCACCACCCCGTCGGGCGTCCACATCACGTTGCCGCTCCACAGGTCGCCGTGCAGCCGGGCCGGGCAGTCGCCGTCGTCGAAATCGCCTGCCCGGCAACGGGAGATGACGGAGTCGATCGCTGATCGGGTAGACGTGTCAAGCCGCGCCGCCGCCAGCTCGGCCAGCGGCACCAGCCGCTCGTCGGCGTAGAACGTGCCCCAGCGTTGGTGCCGGCGCAGCGACATCGGCAGCGGCTGCGTCAGGGGGCCGAAAAACCCGGGCCCCTCCCATCCGTCGGGCCCGGCACCGAATGCCGGGGCACCCGCGTCGTGCGTGACGGCCAACCCGCGGCCGAACGCGTGCGCCGCCTCCCGGGTGGGTGGCACCGAATCGAGCCGCCGCAGGGTCAGGCTGGTCGCGTCCACCGACAGCACCTGCGCGCAAGGCACCCCGCCGTCGACGGCGGAAAGCCACCGCAGCCCGGCGGCCTCCCAGGCGAAGTACCCGGCGGGTGCGTCGGGGCGCTGCTTGACGAAGTCGCTCAAACGCTCACCTTAGCGGCATGCATCTCATCGGCGGGCGGCGCCTCGGTCTGCTCAGTGGCCCAACGGTGATCGGGCCTGCCCGCCGGCGAGCGCTTCACCTCGCCGATCAGCCAACGACTATGCGGCACGTTGTATCCCGCGAGATGGGAACGCCCGAAGTGGTCGAGTTCTACCACCGACGGCCCGGCCCCTCTCGGGATGCCACGGCGGCCACGTGCTGGCCGAGGCCGGCCGAGGCCGGCCGCAGCATTCGGGGATTCCCAAAAACCTTGGCAGACTGCCGCATTCGCGAACCTGGTGGGTTCGGATTCGATGTACGCCCGAGCGCACCCACATCGGCTGCATCGACGTCGGCCGGGGTGCCCGTGCCGTCGATTTACGCTCACCCACCCGCGGTTGCCCAAGAGCTACACCGACGCCGACAGCATCACCCGGGAAGTGTCCTGCGAGATGCGCGGCGGCGGACGGCACGGCCGCACCGGAGGGCCAGGCTGCGCGTGCGCGATCATCCCTGCGCCAGCGAGCTGGCATCGCCGGGCCGGCCGAGGCGGGCGCTGGTCGGGTCGGTCGGCAAGGACGAGATGTCCTTCGCGGCGCCCGCCCGCTCGGCTGACCGGCCGGTCGCGGTCATCCGCCAAATTGAGAGCGTGTTCTAGCCCATAGCAAGAAGAATCAGACCACGGAGGCCAACTCTCGGACCTCCGCGGGACTGCGCGCGGACACGACCATCATGGTCACCCCCGCGGCCGACCAGACTTCGATCTGCTTACGCACGTAGTCGATGTCGCCGACGATCACGGCGTCGTCGACAAGTTCGTCGGGAATGACCTCCGCGGCCTTGGCCTTCTGGTTATCGCGGTACAGCCTGGTGACCTCGTCGACCACTTCGGCATAGCCCATCCGGCGATAGGCGTCGGCGTGGAAGTTGGCGTCCTCGGCGCCCATGCCACCCAGGTAGAGCGCCAGGAACGGCTTGATCCCGGCGAACGCGGCCGATCGGTCGTCGGTGATCACCACCTGAACGGTCGCGCAGATCTCGAACTCCTCGCGGGTGCGGCGCGCCCCGGGCCGGGCGAACCCCTCCTCCAGCCACTCGTCATACATGCCGGCCAGCCGCGGGGTGTAGAAGATGGGCAGCCAGCCGTCGCAGATCTCGGCGGCCAGCGCGACGTTCTTGGGCCCTTCGGCCCCCAATAGGATCGGAATGTCGGCGCGCAACGGGTGGGTGATGGGTTTGAGCGGCTTGCCCAAGCCGGTTGTCCGTTCGCCGGTCAG
>JAQTVU010000055.1 GCA_028706695.1 Mycobacterium sp. | reverse complement strand
TGCTGATCGCGACCTTCGGCCGCAAGCAGGACAGCCCCGCGATCGTGCTGAGCTACGCCGTCCTCGAGGGCCTTTTCCTGGGCGCCATCTCGCTCGTCTTCGCTAACTACCAGGTGTCGTCCGCCAATGCCGGGGCGCTGATCGGGGAGGCCGTGATGGGCACCTTCGGGGTGTTCTTCGGCATGCTCGTGGTGTACAAGACCGGCGCCATCCGGGTGACGCCCAAGTTCAACCGGATGATCATCGCCGCGCTGTTCGGTGTGCTGGCCCTGATGCTCGGCAACTTGGTGCTGGGAATGTTCGGGGTTGGCGGCGGAGCGGGCCTGGGCCTGCGCAGCGGCGGACCGCTGGCGATTCTGTTTTCGCTGGCCTGCATCGCCATCGCGGCCTTCAGCTTCCTCATCGACTTCGACGCCGCCGACCAGATCATTCGCGCGGGCGCGCCGGAAAGGGCGGCCTGGGGCATCGCGCTGGGCCTGACCGTGACCCTCGTCTGGCTGTACCTGGAGATCCTGCGTCTGCTCAGCTACCTGCAGAACGACTAGCCCGCTCGTCGGTAGGCGGCCGTCACCATGGTGCCGGCCGCTTACCGTTGCCGAGCGAGCAGACGCAAAAGCTCCCTTCACACGGCGTGTCGCGGGGCTTTTGCGTCTGCTCGCCGGGCCCTAGCCTCGCCGGGCCCTAGCTGAGCCGGGCCCTAGCTGAGCCGCTCGATGATCATCGCCATGCCCTGGCCGCCGCCGACACACATGGTTTCCAGGCCGAATGTCTTGTCGTGGGTCTGCAGATTGTTCAGCAGTGTGGTGGCGATCCGCGCGCCGGTCATGCCGAACGGGTGGCCCAGCGCGATGGCCCCGCCGGACACGTTCAGCTTGTCCTCGTCGATGCCCAGCTCCCGGGCCGAACCCAGCACCTGCACCGCGAACGCCTCGTTGATCTCGACCAGATCCATGTCGTTGATCGACATACCGGCCCTCTCCAGCGCCTTCTTGGACGCCTCGATCGGGCCCAGCCCCATGATTTCCGGCGACAGCGCGCTGACGCCGGTGGACACGATGCGGGCCAGCGGTGTCAGGCCGAGTTCCTTGGCTTTGATGTCGCTGGTGATGACCAGGGCGGCGGCACCGTCGTTGAGCGGGCAGGCGTTGCCCGCCGTCACGGTGCCGTTGGGTCGGAACACCGGCTTGAG
The DNA here is from genome assembly GCA_028706695.1 of Mycobacterium sp. GTDB lineage: Bacteria > Actinomycetota > Actinomycetes > Mycobacteriales > Mycobacteriaceae > Mycobacterium. The sequence goes on along the minus strand of JAQTVU010000055.1, from coordinate 7,647 downwards.
TTCGGCGACCTTCTCATAGGTGGTGCCGGCGCGCGGGCCGTCGTCGGTGCTCACCGTGGTGCCGTCCGGGAGCGTCACCGGGCTGATCTCCCGGGCGAAGAACCCGTTCTTGATGGCTTCCTCGGCGCGGTTCTGGCTGCGCACGCCCCAACGGTCCTGCTCTTCGCGGCCGATGCCGGTCAGGATGGCGACATTCTCTGCGGTCTGGCCCATCGCGATGTAGACGTCGGGAAGATTGCCGTCGGCGCGCGGGTCGTGCCATTCGTCGGCGCCGGCGGCCGCGGCAGATGTGCGCTCCTGGGCCGCGTCGAACAGCGGATTTTTGGTGTTGGGCCAGGAATCGGAGGTGCCCTTGCCGAACCGGGACACCGTTTCCACGCCCGCGGAGATGAACGCGTCGCCCTCGCCGGCCTTGATCGCGTGGAAGGCCATCCGGGTGCTCTGCAGCGACGACGAGCAATACCGGCTGACGGTGGTGCCGGGCAGGAAGTCGCACCCCAGTTCGACGGCGACGACACGTGCCATGTTGAAGCCCGCCTCACCGCCGGGCAGGCCGCAGCCCAAGATGAGGTCGTCGATCTGGTGCGGGTTGAGCGCGGGCACCTTGTCGAGGGCGGCGCGCACCATCTGGGTGGCCAGGTCGTCGGGCCGCATGGAAACCAGCGAACCCTTCGTGGCGCGCCCGATCGGTGAACGAGCAGTTGCGACGATGACGGCTTCCGGCATGACGGTTCCTCGATCCTTCCCTTTGGTGCGGGCGGGCTTCGTGAGCCTCAAACGGCCCGCCCGATGGGCCCGGCAACACCTGGCCAAATCTAGTCGCTGCCCGCCGGCCGCGATGAGGACGGGACGGGGGAACCGGCCCCCTGACGTCGCCACGACCGCGGTATCACCGGGACGCTCGACGGCGGGTCCGGCGGGTCCGGCGGGTCCGGCGGGTCCGGAGGGTCCGGAGGGTCGTAGCCCGTTTCGCCCAGCGCGTCGCACAGCGCCAACAACAGCGCGTCGGCGGCCAGCGCATACGTGGTCGCCGAGGGGTGGTAGCCGTCGGCGGAGAACATCACCTCCGGCGTGGCCCGGAACTGGGGGGCCAGCAGATGCGCCAGCGGCACCGGCACACCACCGGACGCCCGCACCGAGGCGGCCTGCGCACGGGCCAGCTGCGACGCGCGCGCGTGCGCCAGGGAGCGCAGCGGCTGCGGGATGGCGCTGATGACGCCGAGGTCCGGGCAGGTGCCGACCACCACCACCGCGCCGTGGCTGCGTAACCTGCGGACGGCCAGGGCCAGCCGTTGCGCGGACTGGCCGATACCGTTGAGGGCCGTCACATCGTTGGCGCCGAGCATCATCACCGCCGCGTCCGGCGGCGGCCCGGCCACGAACATCGCGTCGACCTGGCCGCACACTCCCTTGGAGGTGGCGCCGACGATGGACTTCGTGCTCAGCCGAACCTGCTTGCCGGTCCGCTCGGCGAGCCCGCGCGCGATCAGCACGCCGGGCACCTCCTCGGCGCTGGTACACCCGTAGCCGGCCGCCGTGGAATCCCCGAAGACCATCAGATGCAGGTCGGCGGGCATGCCGCGCCGCCACTGCCGCACCGGCCCGCCGCCGGCCGCGTAGACGCCGTCGGCGCGCGGCGGAACCTCCCGGGCTTTGGGTATCACGGTCCGCGCGTGCGTCGCCTGGCCGACCAGCAGGTTGCGTGCGCCGAGGTAGGCTGTACCGGTCGAGGCGAGCGCACCCGCCGTGGCCAGGGCGATCGCCGAACGACGCGGCACCCGGATGGTCACGGGAACAGTTTAGATCGGCATGGATCTCCGCGCGGGCGCGTTATCAACAATATGGTTACGTTGAGAACCAAATGTGGCGTCACGCCGGACTTGTCGCATCTTCTGCTCACAAACGACTGCAAAGCTGAATTCACGGCGATGGCTCAACGCCTGGGCAAACGGTTGGACCGGACGATTAGCCGCCTCGTCACATGCTGTATCGGACTACAAAGACGTAGGAAGTGTTGCGCATGACCGCGCCCAACAAGATTTGCGGCCCACCCGGAATTCCCGTTCGTCCGCATAAAATTCTCAGGACGCGCAACGCCGCGGCACACCGATTCGCGATCAGCGACAGCGCGCCGGTCGAGGTCCTCGAATCCGGTCCCAGTGTCGCCGCGCGGGCAGCCACACTCGCGTCGCGGCTGACGATTCGCCCGGTGCTGTCGGTCGGCAGCTACGTCCCGAATCTGCCGTGGCCGTGGGGCTTCATCGATCTCGCGTCGCGGGTGTTGCTGCCGGTCACGGCCACCGTGCGGGAAACGGTGAATTTGAGAAACGCGTCGGCGCAGTTGGTACGCGCGCCCGGGGTGCTGCCCGCCGACGGCACCCGCAGGGTGGTGGTGTACCTGCATGGCGGCGCATTCCTGACTTGCGGCGCAAACTCCCACGGCCGCCTCGTCGAAGCGTTGTCCAAATTTGCCGACACGCCGATCCTGGTGGTCAACTACCGGCTGCTGCCCCAGCATTCGGTTGGCATGGCCCTCGCCGACTGCCATGACGGGTACGAGTGGCTCCGCTCGCGCGGCTACGAGCCTGATCAGATCGTCCTGGCCGGCGACTCGGCCGGCGGCTACCTCGCGCTCACCCTGGCGCAACGCCTACTCGAGGAGGGCCAGGAGCCGGCGGCGCTGGTGGCGATCTCGCCGCTGCTGCAGCTGGCAAAGGAATGCAAGCAGGCCCACCCGAATATCAAGACCGATTCCATGTTTTCAGCGAAGGCATTTGACGCACTCGGCGCACTGGTGGCCAATGCGGCCGGCAAGAACAAAGTCGACGGCAAACCAGAAGAGATTTACGAACCGCTGGAGCACATTAAGCCGGGTCTGCCGCGCACACTTATCCACGTCTCGGGATCCGAGGTGTTGCTGCACGACGCGCAACTGGCGGCTCGACGGCTCGCGGCGGTCGGGGTGCCGGCCGAGGTCCGGGTCTGGCCGGGCCAGGTGCACGACTTTCAGCTGGCCGCACCGGTGGTGCCGGAGGCCGTCCGGTCGCTGCGCCAGATCGGGGACTACAGTCGCGAAGCCACGGGCGGCGAACCGGGTGCATTGGACAAAACCGCCTGAGACGATGAACGCATGCGAATAGCGCGACACATCAGTGAGCTGATCGGCGGGACACCACTGGTACGGCTGAACGCCGTCGTCCCCGCCGATGCCGGCACCGTCGCGGCAAAGGTCGAATACCTCAATCCGGGCGGCAGTTCCAAGGACCGCATCGCGGTGAAGATGATCGACGCCGCCGAGGCAGGCGGGCTGCTGAGGCCGGGCGGCGCCATCGTGGAGCCGTCGTCGGGCAACACCGGCGTCGGTCTGGCCCTGGTCGCCCAGCAGCGCGGCTACAAATGCGTATTCGTGTGCCCCGACAAGGTCAGCGAGGACAAGCGCAACGTGCTGCTGGCCTACGGCGCCGAGGTGGTCGTCTGCCCGACGGCGGTGCCGCCCGACGACCCGAACAGCTATTACAGCGTCTCGGATCGGCTGGTCGACGAGATCGACGGGGCCTGGAAACCCGACCAGTACGCCAACCCGGAAGGACCGGCCAGCCACTACGAGACGACCGGCCCGGAGATCTGGACCGACACCGACGGGCAGGTCACCCATTTCGTCGCCGGGATCGGCACCGGTGGGACCATCACCGGCGCGGGCCGCTACCTCAAGGAGGTCTCCGACGGCCGGGTGCGCATCATCGGCGCCGACCCCGAGGGCTCGGTGTATTCGGGCGGGAGCGGCCGGCCCTACCTGGTCGAAGGGGTCGGCGAAGACTTCTGGCCGGCGGCCTACGACCCGGGTGTGCCCGACGAGGTCATCGCCGTCTCTGACTCGGACTCCTTCGAGATGACCAGGCGCTTGGCCCGTGAGGAAGCGTTGCTGGTCGGCGGCTCGTGCGGCATGGCGGTGGTGGCCGCGGTGCAGGCGGCCGTGCGGGCCGGTCCCGGCGCCCTGGTCGTCGTCTTGCTGCCCGACGGCGGCCGCGGTTATATGTCCAAGGTCTTCAACGACGCGTGGATGTCCTCGTACGGGTTTCTGCGCAGCCGGCTCGACGGCTCCACCGAGCAACCCATCGTCGGCGACGTGCTGCGCGGCAAGTCCGGCGCGCTGCCCGCCCTGGTGCACACCCACCCGTCCGAGACGGTGCGCGACGCCATCGGCATCCTTCGCGAGTTCGGGGTGTCCCAGATGCCGGTGGTCGGCGCGGAACCCCCGGTGCGGGCCGGTGAGGTCGTCGGCAGCGTCTCCGACCGCGCACTGCTCTCGGCCGTGTTCGAAGGCCGGGCCAAATTGGCCGACGCCGTCGCCGCGCACATGAGCCCGCCGCTGCGGATGATCGGCGCCGGTGAGCCGGTCAGTGCGGCCGGCAAGGCCCTGCGCGAATGGGACGCCCTAATGGTGGTGGAGCAGGGAAAACCGGTCGGCGTCATCACCCGGTACGACTTATTGGGCTTCCTCTCCAATCCGCCGCGGCACCATTATTAGGCTCCACGATTATTAGGCTCCACGGCACCGGCTGCTCAGGTACTGTAGTCCGGCCGGTTCGTCTGGTCCGCTTCATCCGATCCGGCACCCGATCCGCACCCGATCCGCACCCGAAGCGCAGTGGAAGGTTGCCCATGACCGATCAACCGCCGCCCGGCGGCACCTACCCGCCACCCCCGCCCTCGCCTGGGCCCGCCGGTGAGCACGAGCCGGCAACCGGCAAGCACGAAGCGCCGCCCCCCGGCCCTTCCGTGCCCCCTCCGCCGCCGGGCGGCGGCTCCTACCCCCCTCCGCCGCCGGGCGGCGGCTCCTACCCCCCTCCGCCGCCGCCCGGCGGCGGCTCCGTCCCGCCGCCCCCCGGCCCGGCGATCCGCACGCTGCCAAAGCAGGACTACACGCCGTGGCTGTCCCGGATGCTGGCGGCTGTCATCGACTGGCTGCCGTACGTCGTCTTGCACGGCATCGGTCTGGGGATCATGCTGGCCACCCAGCAGACGTCCTGCGTCACCGACATCACCCCGTACACCGTCAACCAGATCTGCGCCACGCAAAACTCGATGTTCGGCTGGTTGGCGCATCTGGTGGCCTGGGCGGTGGCGCTGTTCTACCTGATCTGGAACTACGGCTACCGTCAGGGCACCACCGGATCCAGCCTGGGCAAGTCGGTCATGAAGTTCCAAGTCCTCAGTGAGATCACCGGGCAGCCGATCGGTTTCGGGAAGTCCGTGGTGCGGTTCCTGGCGCATTTCGTCGACGCGATCATCTGCTTCATCGGTTTGTTGTTCCCGCTGTGGGACGGCAAGCGCCAGACGCTGGCCGACAAGATCATGTCGACCGTCTGCCTGCCGCTCCCGGACGCCCGGTAACGGACCTCCGGCACGCACCGCGGCGGCCCGTCATCGCTAGGCTTGGCGTCGATGAGCGCAGACCGCACGCCGCACCACTTCACCGGGCTGGCCACCAAGGCGATTCACGCCGGTTACCGCCCCGACCCGGCGACCGGGGCGGTCAACGCCCCGATCTACGCGAGCAGCACGTTCGCTCAGGACGGGGTCGGCGTGTTGCGCGGCGGGTTCGAATACGCGCGCACCGGCAACCCGACCCGGGCCACGCTGGAGGCCTCGCTGGCGGCCGTAGAGGGGGGCGCCTTCGCCCGTGCGTTCAGCTCCGGGATGGCCGCCGCCGACTGCGCGTTGCGCGCGATGCTGCGGCCCGGTGACCACCTGGTCATCCCGAGTGACGCCTACGGCGGCACCTTCCGGCTGATCGACAAGGTCTTCACCCAGTGGAATCTCACCTACACGCCCGTGGCGTTGTCGGATCTGGACGCCGTTCGCGCCGCGCTCACGGCCCAGACCCGGCTGATCTGGATGGAGACCCCGACCAACCCGTTGCTGGGCATCGCCGACATCGCCGCGATCGCCGGGATGGCGGCCGAGCGGGCTGCCGACAGGCCGGTGAAGGTCCTGGTGGACAACACCTTCGCGTCACCCGCGCTGCAGCAGCCGTTGACCTTGGGCGCCGACGTTGTGCTGCACTCGACCACCAAGTACATCGGCGGTCATTCCGACGTGGTGGGCGGCGCGTTGGTCACCAACCACGAAGAGCTCGACAGTGCCTTCGGTTTCCTGCAAAACGGCGCCGGCGCGGTGCCGGGCCCGTTCGATGCCTACCTGACGATGCGCGGCCTGAAGACCCTGGTGCTGCGCATGCAGCGGCACGGCGAGAACGCGCTGGCCGTCGCCGAGTTCCTCGCCGGGCATCCCGCGGTGAGCACGGTGCTGTATCCCGGCTTGCCCGGTCACCCCGGGCACGAAATCGCGGCGCGGCAGATGCGGGGGTTCGGCGGCATGGTGTCGGTGCGGATGCGCGGCGGCCGCCGGGCCGCACAGGGCCTGTGCGCCCGCACCAGGGTGTTCATCCTCGCCGAATCCCTGGGCGGCGTGGAGTCGCTGATCGAGCACCCGAGCGCCATGACGCACGCGTCGACGGTCGGCTCGCAGTTGGAGGTGCCCGACGACCTGGTGCGGCTGTCGGTCGGCATCGAGGATGTCGCCGACCTGCTCGCCGATCTCGACCAGGCCCTCGCCCGGGCGTGACCCGCGCCCGATGCGCGAACCCCAACTGGGCCTCCGCAGCAGACACGCCGGGCCGGCCGAAAGAACTACCGGCGGAGCGGTTTCCGCGCACGGCTACTCGTGGTAGGGCTCGGCGCTGATCAGCGTGACCTCGACGGTGCTGCCGTTGGGCACCTTGTAGCTGCGGGTCTCGCCGACCTTGGCGTCGATCAGAGCGCCGCCCAGCGGTGAGTTCGGCGAGTACACCTCCAGCTTGCCGTCGTTGACGCCCTCCTGGCGGGTGGCGATCAAGAAGGTCTCGGTGTCCGACTTGTCGCCGTTGTAGTACACCTTGACCACCGAGCCGGGCAGCGCGACGCCGGACTGCTTGGGCGCCTCGCCCACCTTGGCGTTGCTGAGCAGGTCCTGCAGCTGGCGAATGCGGGCCTCCTGCTGACCCTGTTCCTCGCGGGCGGCGTGGTAGCCGCCGTTCTCGCGCAGGTCGCCTTCTTCGCGGCGGTCGTTGATTTCCGCGGCGATGACGGGGCGGTTCGCGATCAACTGGTCCAGTTCGGCCTTGAGTCGGTCATGTGACTCCTGGGTCAGCCAGGTCACTTGAGTATCCGTCATCTCGTTGCGCTCCTTGTATCGTCGGTTCGCGCATCCGCGCAAGTTGGCCACTCCAGCTGCCGGAACCATCCGAGTTTTCCGGTGCTGCCGGTCGTCTTCCGCGGCCTTAATGCAGCAATACACGGTCCCAGCAGGAACCGTGCATTCATCCATGTTACCACCGCGGAAACAACCGATGACCCCTGATACGGGCAATAGGGTTTAGTTGCCGCGGTCAGGAGGATGCAGATAGCCGGGCACGTCGGTGCCGCAGCCGTAGATGTCCGCCATCATCGGCGGCCGGGAGGACTTCAGCGTCGTGGTCACCTGCACGGTCTTTTCGCTCGACGGCGGGACCAGCACCTCCCGCCGGCCGGTCTCGCCGCCGTCTGTGGCGCGGACCCGCACGATGCAGTCCACCGGCCTGGACGGATCCGAGCGCCTCACGCTGAT
>JAQTVU010000054.1 GCA_028706695.1 Mycobacterium sp. | reverse complement strand
GATCAGCTGGCCGCGGTAACGCCGGGGACTAGGGTATAGCGAGGGCCGCGGTCGTAGGGATTTCCGGCCTGTCGATGCTTCTGGCCTGGCCCACCGATCATCTCACCGAGGCCGCCAGTCACTGGGAGATCGTGGCCGAACGCAGCTATGCGCTGGTGCATCAGGTGTGGCGAGACGCTACGTCGATCGATTGGCGCGGCCAAGCCGCCGAGGCACTGCGCACTGTGACGCACGCTGACATGCAAACCACCAGCGCCGCCGCCGACCAGCTGCACGCCGCGGCCCGGCTCGCGCGCAGCGGAGCCTCGGATCTGTATGCAGCCCGCTCTCGAGTCCGCTACGCTGTCGAAGACGCCCACACAGCCGGATTCGAAGTGGGCGAGGATCTTTCGGTGATCGACCGCACGACGGGTGGATCGACCGCGCAGCGGGCCGCCCAGGCGCATGCCTTCGCCGGCGATATCCGCCAACGCGCGGCCCAACTGGTGGCCCTGGACCAACAAGTCGCCCGCAAGATCACCGCCGCCGTGGCCGAGATCGGCGACGTTTTCCTGGAAAACCCTACTACTCCAACCCCCGACACCTCCTGCGATCACGAACCAAGGATCCGAGCAGTCGACCTGCATACCTTCAAAGACGCGCCGAATCCCGAACCTGAGCCGCCACCGGGCGGGTGGAGCGGCGATCCGTTGATGCGGGCCGCACAAAAAATCGCCTACGGACACGCCAGTGGGACCAAGGGACACATGGAGCAGTTTTCCGGGATGACGAAAGATCAACTCGCCGATCTGATCCACGATATGTTCACCCGCGATCCCAAGGACCTGATAGTTGGACGCACTTCTGACGGCGCTCCCGCCCTGTATGACCCGAAAACCAACGTGCTCGTCATACGTGACCCCCATGGCCTTGACTGCGGAACGGTGTTCAAGCCTGATAAGGGGCTCCGGTATTTACTCGGCGACCAGAACGGCCCCGGCAAGATCGTGGTCCGCCAACCGTCGCTAGCGCCTGATGACCTTGCCGACAAGCCTCTTCCCGCACCCGCACTCGTGCGTCCCGCCGCTCCTCCGGCCGAGTCTGCTCCTGGGCCCAAGTCGGGTGTATCCCCGCCCAAGGTCGGTGAAGGGCCGACGTTTGGCGGTGCACCCGGCCCGTTCGGACCTCAAGTGATTCGCCCACCACACAGCATCCCGCATCATCTGCCCATCTTGGGGGAAGACGAACCGTGGGAAAATCCCCGAGACTTTAAGTAAGCCGACGCAATTGATAGCAACTGACAATGGATTTGAGCAACCGCGTCACGTGCCGGCTTCTCAGATTTCTATGATAAAGAAATGATCGGCGACTGATTTTATGTAGGTGCCCGGATGCTCAAAATATTTCGTGAGGCTAAAACAATGACTCAACCGGCGCTCATCGACATCGAGCTGACCGACGATGAACGGCGGCTCATATACCACGGACTCAACGAATACGGAGGCCCAATTCGCGGGCAATCGGTGATGCTCAGAGCGCTGTGTCTGTCGGACCGCCGAGAATTCGACGACCTTATAGACCGCCTTAGGGGCGCCATCTGGCGTAAGCAACCTTTATCCGGCCTCGATTGGGCGCGAGCGGTCTTCCTCACTGAAGTCTCGTGGGCAAGCGACATGGTTGGAGCCGGATTAGACTTCGCGACCAACCTGCCTGATGACGAAGCCGCTCCCCTGCTGCGCTCCATCCAATGGAAACTCAATCGCTCCGGCATCGGCGGAAATCTGCTGGTCCCGAAAAATCCCGATGGGTGCGACTAAACATCACAGCTGCGTGGCGCCGCGGCGGATCCGGGCGATCACGGTCCGCGACGGAAAGGTCTGCGCGCCATGGGATGTCGCCAACCCGGACAAATTCACCGGGTCTCCGCTGCGCGGCTGACGCCGCCATCCCGAGTCGCAGCATCCCGGCGGCCTCGCTCGCGGCCTCGGCGAATCGGCCTTGCAGTCCGACGAAATTGAGGTGTTCGTGCGGCAGGTCTGCCTGGCAGGCCAGCGCCACGGGGAGCCCGTCGGCTCGCAGCCTGTCCGCAGACGCCTCGCCGTCATAGCGGACCGGGTCAAACCCACGGTGGCGATGTAGGCGGGCGGCAGGCCGGCGACCTCGCCGCGTTGCGGTGACAGCCGTGGATCGGCCGGATCGATTCCGGCGGGCCGGCGGGTACGTAGTTGGCCATCACCCAGTCGGTATTGCGGTCGGTGAAGGTTGAGCCCTGCGTGAACAGGTCGCGTGGGGGTCGGCGGATACTGAGATCGGTGGCCGGATACGGCAGCAGTTGGAACACCGGGATGAGACCGCGTGGCGCGCCCCGCCGCCGACCACGACCAGCCGGCCACACGTCGTGCGCCGAGCCGTCGCGGGTGACCCTCAGAGAACCCCGTCCACCGAGTGTGACCTGGACCGCGGGGTGATGGTAAGGGCATGATCGGCGAATGCCCCGGCGACCATGCGACCCGGCCCCAGGCCCCACGTGCGCATGCCGTCACCTTAGCTCGCGCTGGCCCACGGGACGCGGCAGGCGTCGCCGGAGCTGAAGCCCTGCTCGGTGATGCCCAGCGCGGTGTTCATCCGCGCCCGCATGTTCTCCACGCCGATCTGGTAGGTCAGCTCGATCACGCCCGCGGTGCCGAAACGGTTCTGCAGGTCGGCGACCTGCGCGTCGGTGACCGTGTGCGGATCGGAGGTCATCGCGTCGGCATAGGCGATGGCGGCGCGCTCGTCGTCAGTGAAATGCGGTGAGGTCGAATAGTTTTCGATCTCGGTGAGCCGGTCGACGTCGAGCCCGTCCAGCCGCTGGAGCATGGACCCGAAATCGACGCACCACGAGCAGCCAACCTTGCGCGCCGTCCAGAGCACCGCCAGCTCGCGAACGCTCACCGGCAGAGTTTTCGACGCCCGCGCGATCATCGCCTCGTGCACGGCACTGGCGAGCATCAGCCCCCGGTGATGAGCGGCGACGGTGAACGGTTCGGGAACCTCGCCGTAGCGGCGCTTGGTCGCCCGATACAGGGCGCGGGTCAGCAGTCCGGCGCGACCGGGAGCCAGGGGCTCGATGCGCGGTCTTTTGTTCGTCATACCCCTCAGACGAGACGGCCGCCGCGAACGTGACGCTCGGCGCGCCGGGGACTCAGCGGGTGAACATCAACGCGCGCTTGACCTCCTGGATCGCCTTGGTGACCTGGATGCCCCGCGGGCAGCACTCGGTGCAGTTGAACGTGGTCCGGCACCGCCACACGCCGTCCACCTCGTTGAGGATGTCGAGGCGCTCGGCGGCGGCCTCGTCGCGGCTGTCGAAGATGAAGCGGTGCGCGTTGACGATCGCCGCCGGGCCGTAGTAGCTGCCCTCGTGCCAAAACACCGGGCAGCTGGTGGTGCAGGCCGCGCACAGGATGCACTTGGTGGTGTCGTCGTAGCGCTCGCGGTCGGTCGGGCTCTGGATGCGCTCGCGCGTCGGCGGGTTGCCGCTGGTGATCAGGTACGGCTTGACCGCGCGGTAGGCGTCGAAGAACGGCTCCATGTCGACAACCAGGTCTTTTTCGACCGGCAATCCGCGGATCGGCTCGACGGTGATCGTCAGCTGCTTGGTCGGCTTCTCGGGCAGCAGGTCGCGCATCAGCACCTTGCAGGCCAGCCGGTTCACGCCGTTGATGCGCATGGCGTCCGAGCCGCACACCCCATGCGCGCAGGACCGCCGGAACGTCAGCGTCCCGTCGAGGTAGCTCTTGATGTAGATGAGCAGGTTCAGCATCCGGTCGGTGGGCAGGCAGGGCACCCGAAAGCTTTGCCACCCACCGGTTTTCGAGAAGGCGTCGGGGTCGTCGGGATTGAACCGGGCGATCTTGACGGTCACCATCGCCGCGCCCTCGGGGATCGGCGGCAGGGTCGGTTCCCGCTCCGGCTCAACGGTGTCGCCTGCGGCCATCAGTACTTCCGTTCCTTGGGTTCGTAGCGGGTCTGCACGACGGGCTTGAAGTCGAGTGCGATGTCGCTGCGCAGCGCGCTGCCCTGCTTGTAGGCCATGGTGTGGCGCATGTAGTTGACGTCGTCGCGGTTGGGGTAGTCCTCGCGGGCGTGCCCGCCGCGGGTCTCCTTGCGGTTCAGCGCCCCGACCACCGTGACCTCGGCCAGCTCCAGTAAGAAGCCCAGCTCGATGGCCTCCAGCAGATCGCTGTTGAAGCGCTTTCCCTTGTCGTGCACCGAGATTCGCGAATAGCGGTCCTTGAGGGCGTGAATGTCGGTGAGCGCCTGCTTGAGCGTGTCCTCGGTGCGGAACACCGCGGCGTTGTGGTCCATCGTCTGCTGCAGCGCGTTGCGGATGTCGGCGACCCGCTCGTTGCCGTGCTCGGAGAGGATGTCGCCCACCCAGCCCACCACCATCGCGGCCGGCTTCGGGGGCATGTCGACGAAGTCGTGCGCCAGCGCGTGCTCGGCCGCGGCGATGCCGGCGCGGCGGCCGAAGACGTTGATGTCCAACAGCGAGTTGGTGCCCAGCCGGTTGGCGCCGTGCACCGACACGCACGCGCATTCACCGGCCGCGTACAGGCCCGGGACGGTGGATGTGTTGTTACGCAACACCTGCCCGGTCACCGTGGTCGGGATGCCGCCCATCAGGTAGTGACATGTCGGATAGACCGGCACCAGCTCGTGCACCGGATCCACCCCCAGGTAGGTGCGGGCGAACTCGGTGATGTCGGGCAGTTTGGTGTTGAGCACGTCCTCGCCCAGGTGGCGGACGTCGATGTAGACGTAGTCCTTGTGCGGGCCGGCGCCGCGGCCCTCCAGGACCTCGAGCACCATCGAGCGGGCCACGATGTCGCGCGGCGCCAGGTCGACGATCGTGGGGGCGTAGCGCTCCATGAAGCGCTCACCCTCGCCGTTGAGCAGCCGGCCGCCCTCGCCGCGCACCGCCTCGGAGATCAAGATGCCCAGGCCGGCCAGCCCGGTCGGATGGAATTGGTGAAACTCCATGTCCTCCAACGGAAGTCCCTTGCGGAACACGATACCGATGCCGTCGCCGGTCAGCGTGTGCGCGTTGGAGGTGGTCTTGTACATCCGGCCCGAGCCGCCGGTTGCGATGACGACGGCCTTGGCGTGGAAGACGTGGATTTCGCCGGTGGCCAGCTCGAAGGCGACCACGCCGGTGGCCGCCGGGCCGGTCGGGGTCTGGGTCAGCACCAGGTCGAGCGCGTAGAACTCGTTGAAGAACTGCACGTCGTGCTTGACGCAGTTCTGGTACAGGGTCTGCAGGATCATGTGCCCGGTGCGGTCGGCGGCGTAGCAGGCCCGGCGCACCGGGGCCTTGCCGTGCTCGCGGGTGTGCCCGCCGAAGCGGCGCTGGTCGATGCGGCCCTCGGGGGTGCGGTTGAACGGCATCCCCATCTTCTCCAGGTCCAGCACCGCCTCGATGGCTTCCTTGCACATGATCTCCACGGCGTCCTGGTCGGCGAGGTAGTCGCCGCCCTTGACGGTGTCGAAGACGTGCCATTCCCAGTTGTCGTCCTCGACGTTGGCCAACGCCGCGCACATGCCGCCCTGGGCGGCGCCGGTGTGGCTGCGGGTGGGGTAGAGCTTGGTCAGCACCGCGGTGCGCGCGCGGGGACCCGCCTCGACGGCCGCCCGCATTCCGGCACCGCCCGCGCCGACGATCACCACGTCGTATCGGTGTTGCTGGATCAACTCCGGTTGCCTCCGTCGATCAGGAAATGTTGGGGTCGAATGTCAACAGCACGTAGCTGCCCAGCACGAGCGTGAACCCCATCGACAACAGCAGCAGACTGTTGAGCCAAAAACGGGTGCTGTCCTTGCGGCTGTAGTCGTCGATGATGACCCGCAGGCCGTTGCCCCCGTGCAACTGGGCCAGCCACAACAGCAGCAGGTCCCAGGTCTGCCAGAACGGCGACGCCCAGCGCTGCGCCACGTAGTTGAAGTCGATGCGGTACACGCCGTCGTCCCACATCAGCATGATGAACAGGTGCCCGAGCGCCAGGAACACCAGCGCGACGCCGGAGAACCGCATGAACAGCCAGGCGAATTTCTCGAAGTTCGGGATGCCGGCGCGGCGGCGCGGTGAGCGGGGATTGTCCAGGCTGGCGGGCCGGTCGTGGTTGCGCTGCCGGACCGGCGCCACCTGTCCGCGCCCGAGTTGAAGGTCGGGGCCGGTCATCGCAGATGCTCCGAGATGTGGATGCCCACCGCCACGCCCGCCGGGACAACCAGCAGCAGGAACAGGATGCCCACGATCCACAGCATCAATCGCTGGTAGCGGGTGCCCTCGGACCAGAAGTCGATCAGGATGACCCGAATGCCGTTCAGCGCGTGGAAGACGACCGCGGCGATCAGGCCGAACTCCATCAGCCCGACGACCGGCGTCTTGTACGTCTGCACCACCTCGTCGTAGGTCTGCGGGCCGACCCGGACCAGGGTGGTGTCCAGGACGTGGACGAACAGGAAGAAGAAGATCGTCGCGCCGCTGATGCGCTGCAGCACCCAGGACCACATGCCGGGATCGCCCCGGTACAGCGTCCGCGGTGGCCGCCGGTTGCGTGAGGTCGCCGATGCCCGTGCCGGCTCCGTGCTTGCCGCCTGCGTACTCACCCCTGTCCTCACCACCTTCGTCAGCCAGGCGATTCAGCCTAGCTTGGGCCCGCGACGGCCCGCGCTCAGCAGTCCGCCAAGCGAAGTGCCGGATACGCGTTAGGGTGGCTTCGGCCGGCCAACGGAGGAAGGAGGTGCGGCATGCTCGAAGTCGAATGGAATGCGCTGCGCGACAACGCCATTCAAGCTTCTGCGCGAGCCTACGCGCCGTACTCGCGCTTCCCGGTGGGCGCGGCGGCGCTCGTCGACGACGGCCGCGTGGTCACCGGCTGCAATGTGGAGAATGTCTCATATGGCCTCGGTCTGTGCGCCGAGTGCGCCGTGGTGTGCGCCCTGCACGCGACGGGAGGCGGGCGGCTGGTGGCGCTGGCGTGCGTCGATGCCACCGGGTCGCCGCTGATGCCGTGCGGGCGGTGCCGTCAGGTGCTGTACGAGCACGGCGGCCCCGGGCTGCTGATCGATCATCCCGCCGGCCCCCGCTCGCTCGGTGAGCTGCTGCCCGACGCCTTCGGCCCCGACGATCTGGCCGGCAGTTGAACCTCCCCGGTAGGTCCGTGCCCTTCGATGCGCCGACGGTGATCAGGGCCAAGCGCGATGGCGGCCGACTCTCCGACGCCGCCATCGACTGGGTTGTCGACGCTTACACCCACGGGCGGATCGCCGCCGAACAGATGTCGGCGCTGCTGATGGCGATCCTGCTGCGCGGCATGGACCGCGGCGAGATCACCAGGTGGACCGCGGCGATGCTGGCCTCGGGCGAACGCCTGACCTGGGGCGACCTGCCCGTCCCGACCGTCGACAAGCACTCCACCGGCGGGGTCGGGGACAAGATCACCCTGCCGCTGGTGCCGGTCGTCGCCGCCTGCGGCGCGGCGGTGCCCCAGGCGTCGGGACGCGGGCTCGGGCACACCGGCGGCACCCTGGACAAGCTGGAGTCCATCGCCGGATTCAGCGCCGAGCTGTCCAATCGGCGCGTGCGCGAGCAGCTTCGCGAGGTGGGCGCGGCGATCTTCGCCGCGGGCCGACTCGCGCCCGCCGACGCCAAGCTCTACGCGTTGCGCGACATCACCGCCACCGTGGAGTCGCTGCCGCTGATCGCCAGCTCGGTGATGAGCAAGAAACTGGCCGAGGGCGCGGGCGCGCTGGTGCTGGACGTGAAGGTGGGCTCCGGGGCGCTGCTGGGCTCGGAGGCGCAGTGCCGGGAGCTGGCGCACATCATGATCGAGCTGGGCGCCGCGCACGGGGTGCCCACTCGCGCCCTGCTGACCGACATGAACGGCCCGCTGGGCGCGACCGTCGGCAACGCGATCGAGGTGGCCGAGTCGCTGGAGGTGCTGGCCGGCGGCGGGCCGCCCGACGTGGTGGAGCTGACGGTGCGGCTGGCGCGCGAGATGCTCGAGCTGTCCGGGGTCGACGGGACCGATCCGGCCGATACGCTGCGCGACGGCACCGCGATGGACCGGTTCCGCCGGCTCGTCGCGGCGCAGGGCGGTGACTTGTCGGTACCGTTGCCAATCGGTAGGTGTTCCGAGACCGTGTTCGCCGACGGGGGCGGCACAATGGGCGATATCGACGCGATGGCGGTGGGGATGGCAGCTTGGCGACTCGGCGCGGGCCGACCGCGGCCGGGCGCTGCGGTGCAGGCGGGGGCCGGTGTCCGGATCCACCGTCGCCCGGGCGAGCCGGTCGCGGCCGGCGAACCGTTGTTCACCCTCTACACCGACGCCCCGGACCGCTTCGGCGCCGCGCTGGCCGAGCTGGACGGCGGCTTCGGCGTCGGCGCCACCCCGCCGGCGTCAAGGCCGTTGATCGTCGATCGGATCACCACGTGATGGAACCGGATCTCGCGCAGATCGCAACGGCGCCCAAGGCGCTGCTGCACGATCACCTCGACGGTGGCCTGCGCCCGTCGACCGTGGTCGACATCGCCGGCCAGATCGGCTACGAGGGCCTGCCCACCACCGACGTCGACGAGCTGGCCAAGTGGTTTCGCACCCAGTCGCACAGCGGCTCGCTGGAGCGCTACCTCGAACCGTTCTCGCACACCGTGGCGGTGATGCAGACGCGCGACGCGCTGCACCGCGTCGCCTTCGAATGCGTGGAAGACCTGGCCGCCGATTCGGTCGTCTACGCCGAGATCCGGTTCGCCCCGGAGTTGCACATCGACCGCGGGCTGTCCTTCGACGGGATCGTCGACGCCGTGCTGGCCGGGTTCGCCGACGGCGAGAAGGCCTGC
>JAQTVU010000053.1 GCA_028706695.1 Mycobacterium sp. | reverse complement strand
CGCGTCGGCGGCGTCGCGCCAGGCGGCGGTCTCCTCGGTGGTCACCCCCATGGCTTCGGCCTCGTCGGGGTGGCGGTTGCAGGCCTCGGCGGCGGTCACGAGATTGTGGGCGGCCATCAGATTGGTGTAGACGTTGTCGCGGACCAGGGCCGTGTACTCGTCGGGGCCGGTGACCCCGTCCAGGTGCCATACGCCGCGGCGGTCATGGTGGCCGAGGGAAAGCCACAGCCGGGCGGTCTCCACGAGCACGGCCAGGCCGCACTCCTTCTCCAGCGACTCATCGCCGGTGACGACGCGGTATCGCTCGAAGGCCATGGCGATGTCGGCGTTGATGTGCCAGGCAGCCGTGCCGGCCGGCCAGTAGCCCGAGCATTCCTGGCCGCGGATGGTGCGCCACGGGAAGGCCGCCCCCTGCAGGCCCAGTTCGGCGGCCCGTTCCCGGGCGAGTTTCAACGTCGAGGCCCGCCAGCGCAGCGCGTCGGCGACCGCGTGCGGCACGGTGTAGGTGAGCACCGGCAGCACGTAGCTTTCCGTGTCCCAGAAGGCGTGGCCGTCATAACCAGTGCCGGTGAGCCCCTTGGCCGGGATCGCGCGCCGCTCGGCGCGGGCGCTGGCCTGCAGCAGGTGGAACAGTCCGAAGCGGACCGCCTGCTGGGCTTCGGGGTCTCCCTCCACCTCGACGTCGGCGTTTTTCCAGAACTGGTCCAGGTAGGCCCGTTGCGACTCCAGCAAACCATGCCACCCGCTGTAGCGGGCGCTGTGCAGCGCGGCGCCAACCTGGTCGCGCAGCGCGGGACGCGACCGCCTGGCCGACCAGCCGTAAGCCAAATATTTGACGATGCGCAGCTTCTGGCCCGGGCGCAGCCCGCAGATCACGGTGGTCCGGGCCAGGTCCGGGCGAGCGTCGGTGCTGATCTCGACCCGGCCGGGAACCTCGACCACATGATCCATGCCGGCGGCCACCATCAGGTCGCTGGCGCGGGTGCGGTGCATGAGCAGCGCGCCGCATTCGGTGCTCTCGTGCTCGACGGCAACCAGCGGGTTGTCCAGGATTGCCGACACCCGCGGGTCCCCCGCGGTTTCCGGCTGGTCCTCGTTGGTCACCAGCTCGGACTGCACGGTCACGCGGATGAATTCCTCGACGGCCTCGACGATGTACTCGATGGCCGCGACCCCACGCTGGGTCAACGACACCAGCCGGGTGGAGACCAGTTTCAGCTGCTTGCCCGCCGGGGAACGCCAGCTCGCGCAGCGGCGCAGCGTCCCGGCGCGCAGGTCCAGGCTCCGCTGATGGGAAATCAACGTGCCGTACCGGACGTCGAACGGCTCGTCATCGACCAACAGCCGGAAGATCTTGCCGTTGGTGACGTCGACGATGGTCTGGCCGGCCTCCGGATATCCATAACCCGCTTCGGCGTACGGCAGCGGCCGTATCTCGTAGAAGGAGTTCAGGTAGCTGCCCGGCAGGCCGTAGGGCTCGCCCTCGTCGAGGTTCCCGCGCAACCCGATGTGCCCGTTGGCCAGGGCGAACAGGGACTCCGTCTGGGCCAGCAGGTTCAAGTCGAGTTCGGTTTCGCGGACGTGCCACGGCTCAACGGGAAACGATTTGTCGGTGATCATGACCGCAGCAGCTCGGCGAGGTCGGTGACCACCACGTCGGCGCCGCTGCGGCGCAGGTCCTCGGCTTGCCCCAGCCGGTCGACGCCCACCACGTAGCCGAAGTTGCCGGCCCGGCCGGCCGCCACGCCGGACAGCGCGTCTTCGAACACCGCCGCCGCGTCCGCGCCGACGTCGAGCAGTCGCGCGGCCCGCAGGAAGGAGTCGGGGGCGGGCTTGCCGGTGATGTGCTCCTCGCGCAGCGTGATGCCGTCGACACGCTGCTGGATGAACCGGTCCAGCCCGGTGATCTCCAGGACGTCGCGGGTGTTGGCGCTCGACGACACCACGGCAATGCCCAGGCCCGCGGCCGAGACGGCCTCCAGGTAGCGTCTCGACCCGTCGAACACCTCGACGCCCTCGTCGTGCAGCAGCTTCTGGAACATCTCATTCTTGCGGTTGCCCAGCCCGTACACCGTCTCGGCGCCGTCGCGATCGTCAGGACTGCCGTCGGGCAGTTGGATATGGCGGCTGGTCAGGAACGAGCGGACCCCGTCCTCGCGCTTCTTGCCGTCGACGTATTTCCGGTAGTCCCCGGCCGGATCGAAGGGGATGAAATTCTCGCCGGTGCGCTTGGCCCGCTCGGACAGGTAGGCGTCGAACATGGCCTTCCAGGCCTTGGTATGCACACTGGCGGTATCGGTGAGCACACCGTCCAGGTCGAACAGACAGGCGTGAATCTTCTCTGGCAGGCCGAGCGTCGAATTCAAGGGGACCTCACTTCCGCGGGCGTCGGGGCACCGGTCGTCGGTTTCGGGCAAGCCGTACCCACTCCACCATGCCTGCCTGCGTGCGGCCAACGAACATCTCGTGCCGAGGGGTGGCCACTAAGCTTGCGGCGTGACGAAACCTGGTGAGGAGGCGCCGCCGCGGCCGGTGTTGGTGGTCGACTTCGGGGCACAATACGCGCAGCTGATCGCGCGGCGGGTCCGGGAGGCCCGGGTCTTCTCGGAGGTCGTTCCGCACACCGCCTCGGTCGACGAGATCAGGGCACGTCATCCGCTGGCGCTGGTGCTGTTGGGAGGGCCGGCCAGCGTTTACGCCGAGGGGGCTCCGCGGCTGGATCCGGCGCTGTTCGACCTCGGCGTTCCGGTGTTCGGCATTTGCTATGGGTTTCAAGCCATGGCGCAGGCCCTGGGCGGGACCGTCGCGCATACGGGCACCAGCGAGTACGGCCGCACGGAGCTGAAAGTGACCGGCGGCGAGCTGCATTCGGGGTTGCCCCGCCTGCAGCCGGTATGGATGAGCCACGGCGACGCGGTCACGGCCGCGCCGGACGGGTTCGAGGTGGTGGCCAGCAGTGCCGGTGCGGCGGTGGCCGCGTTCGAGAACCGGGCCCGGCGGCTGGCCGGGGTGCAATATCACCCGGAGGTGATGCATAGCCCACACGGGCAACGGGTGCTCAGCCGCTTTCTGCACGAGTTCGCCGGGGTCGGAGCGGACTGGACGGCCGCCAACATCGCCGGTGCGCTGGTCGAGCAGGTACGCGCCCGGATCGGTGATGGCCGGGCGATTTGCGGGCTGTCCGGGGGGGTGGATTCCGCGGTGGCTGCGGCGCTGGTGCAGCGTGCCATCGGGGATCGGCTGACCTGCGTCTTCGTGGACCACGGGTTGCTGCGCGCCGGCGAGCGCGCGCAGGTGCAGCGCGACTTCGTGGCCGCCACCGGCGCCAACCTGGTGACGGTGGACGCGGCGGAGACGTTCCTGCGGGCGCTGTCGGGGGTGGCCAACCCTGAGGGTAAGCGTAAGATCATCGGCCGGCAGTTCATCCGGGCGTTCGAGGGCGCAGTGCGAGATGTATTGAGCGACCAGAGCGTTGACTTCCTGGTGCAGGGCACGCTGTACCCGGACGTGGTGGAGTCCGGCGGGGGCAGCGGCAGTGCGAACATCAAGAGCCACCACAATGTCGGCGGTCTGCCCGACGACCTGAAGTTCACGCTCGTCGAGCCGCTGCGGCTGCTGTTCAAAGACGAGGTCCGCGCGGTCGGGCGGGAACTCGGCCTGCCGGAGGAAATCGTTGCTCGCCAGCCCTTTCCGGGACCGGGGCTGGGTATCCGGATCGTCGGGGAGGTCACCGCCGAGCGGCTGGAGACGCTGCGGTGCGCCGACTCGATCGCGCGCGAGGAGCTGACCGCGGCCGGTTTGGACAATCAGATCTGGCAGTGCCCGGTGGTGCTGCTGGCCGACGTCCGTTCGGTCGGGGTGCAGGGCGACAACCGCACCTACGGGCACCCGATCGTGTTGCGGCCGGTGTCCAGCGAGGATGCCATGACCGCCGACTGGATCCGGATTCCCTACGAGGTGCTGGAACGCATCTCGACCCGCATCACCAACGAGGTGGCCGAGGTCAACCGCGTGGTGCTGGATATCACCAGCAAACCACCCGGCACCATCGAGTGGGAGTAGCCGCTCCGAGGCGCTAGGTCAGCGAGCCGCCGGGTCGGGCACTCCCGTCAGCCGGACGGGATGGTTGCCGCGCCGCCGCCGAGGGCGCGCGGCGGGATTCTGCGCTGTGCGCCCTGCACCGCGGCGGCGAACCGCGGGTCGGGCTGGATGGCGTTTTCCCGGTAGCAGGCCTCGGTGAATTTGATGACGTGCTCGTCGCCATGCACGACTGCCCGTTCGAACAGCTCCTGCCACGACGGCAGCGCGGTGTCCGAAGCGGTGGCGAGGCTGTGCGCCTCGGTGCCGGCGTCATCGGTGAACATGAGCAGCAATGCCACGTGGACGTGCCACATCGCGGCGACCGACATTGCATGCAGCTCGTGGGGGAGGTGACCCAGCGCGATCCGCATCGCGGCGGGAGCCGTCACCCCGTGAATGAGCGGCACCGTCGGGCCGTCGGGATGCGACATGTTCACCCCGGCGAAGGCGGTGGTCATCTCGCTGAGCCGCCGGCCCGCCGCGAGCGGACGCAATCCGGTGAGCGCCGCCGCGAAGCCGGGATTGTCCTGCAGGCCGGCCAGGCGCCGGCCGCCGGGTGGCGCCGCGGTGCGCCCGGGGCGCTGCAGCGCTGCCACCGCGTCGGCAACGGTCTGCTCACCGGTCAGCTCGACCCGCCCGGGAAGCGGTCGGTAGCGGGCCGCCCAGTAGCCAAGACCACGTGAAAGCTCTTGCCGTGCAAGTTCGTCCGGACGATCTGTGGCCGCCATGCAGCGCACCGCGTGCGCGGTGCGGATCAGACCGTGGGTCAATCCGGCCATCAGCCCGGGCAACAGGCGGGGCCACCAGGTGCTCAGCACCTCACGCCACGGCCGGTCCGCGAGTTCGCGGGCGAACAGCTCCTCCCAATCGCCGGCGCGTTCGAATCGGCCCAGCGCCTCGCGCCATGAGTGCTCGTCGGAGGGGTCCAGCCGAAAGCGGGGTTCGGGCGGATCGTGATGGGTGACGCCGCGCTTGTAGTCCTCCACCCACGCCGCGACATGGTCACCGAATCCCAATGTGGACAAGGCTTCTGCGGCCATAGGGCCGTGGTTGGCGAACCCCCTCTCGCCGCGTTCGTAGCCGAGCCCCTGCAGGCGCTCGTAGGCTTCGCTCATCGCGGTTGCGTACACGTTGTTGTTCGGCTGTGATGCCACTCACCCGAGGGTAAGCCGCTCACCGCGCTGCTTCCAACTGCGCCGGCCGGCGCGGCTCCACGTTGCCGCCCAGGGCCAGAAAGCACCATCCGTACCACCAGCACCGAGCGACTAAAGCGGCCCCTCACGCTTCTTGACGGTTGTCGGAGGGTGGGTGTTTACTCACCAATGAATCGAATATACGTTCGACATATCGTTCGATGAGTGGTCCCAGGAGGCTGGTCATGACCGCGGCTTTCGCCCCCGGCCATCGTGCTGAACGTCCCGCTGAAAACCGCGCCGAGCGCCTGAAATCGCTGCGCCGGCAGATCGCCGAGATGTCCGGGAAGGTATCCGGCCGCACCGCCCCCGCCGATCTGCTGCCCGAGGCGGAATCTTTGCTGGCAGTGCCGCGGTGGCTGGCGGAGTCGGTGCAACTGCCCCGGGGCACGGTGGCGGTGCTCTCGGGCGCCCGGTCGCTGCTGCTGGGCATGGTGGCCGCGGTCACGGCGGCGGGTGGCAACGCGGCCATCGTCGGCCAGCCCGACATCGGGCTGCTGGCCGCCGTGGAGATGGGGGCGGATCTGAGCCGGCTCGCGGTGATACCGGAGGCCGGAACCGATCCGGTGGAGGTGGCCGCGGTGCTCATCGACGGCATGGACCTGGTGGTCCTCGGCCTGGGCGGGCGCCGGGTGCCGCAACAGCGGGCGCGGGCGGTGCTGGCCCGGGCCCGGCAGAAAGACTGCACGTTGCTGGTCACCGACGGCGATTGGCAGGGGGCGCCGACTCGGCTGCAGGCCCGGGTCTGCGGTTATGAGATCACATCGGCCCGTCGGGGGGTGCCCACCCCAGGGTTCGGGCGGATCGGGCGGGTGCGGCTACAGGTCAGCGGGGTGTGCGGGGGGAGGACGATCGGCCGGGTGCGGACGGGGTGAGCCGGGTGGCTTCCCGGGTGCTGGCCATCTGGTGCATGGACTGGCCCGCGGTCGCGGCGGCGGCGGCAGCGGGCCGGCCCGCGACGGACCCGGTCGCGGTCACGTTGGCCAACCGGGTGATCGCCTGCTCGGCGACCGCCCGCGCGGCGGGGGTGCGGCGAGGGCTGCGCCGCCGCGAGGCGGCTGCGCGCTGCCCGCAACTGCACGTGGTGACCGCCGACGCCGACCGCGATGCCCGCTTCTTCGAGCCGGTGATCGCGGCGGTGGATGATCTGGTGCCCCGCGCCGAGGTGCTGCGGCCCGGGCTCTTGGTGTTGCCGGTACGCGGCGCCGCCCGCTTTTTCGGGTCCGAGCAACACGCCGCCGAGCGGCTGGTCGACGCGGTGGCTGTGAGTTCAATGGCAGGCGCCGAGTGCCAGGTCGGGATCGCCGACCAGCTGTCCACCGCGGTCTTCGCCGCCCGCGCGGGCCGCATCGTGGAGCCGGGAGGCGACGCGCGCTTTCTGTCGGGGCTGTCGATCCGCCAGCTTGCCGCCGAGCCCGGTCTGTCCGGGCCGGGACGGCAGGAGCTGGCGGATCTATTGTGGCGTCTGGGAATTCGCACCATCGGGCAGTTCGCCACGCTGTCCCGGGCCGACGTGGCCTCCAGGTTCGGGGCCGACGGGGTCGTGGCCCACCGGTTCGCCCGCGGCCATCCCGAGCGGGGACCGTCCGGGCGGGAGCCGGCGCCGGAGCTCGAGGCCGTGCTGGACTGCGATCCGCCGATCGACCGGGTCGACGCCGCGGCATTCGCCGGGCGCTCGCTGGCCGGCACGCTGCCCCGGGCGCTGATGGCCGCGGGCGTGGGTTGTACCCGGCTGGCCATCCACGCCGTCACCGCGGGCGGCGAAGAGCTGAGTCGGATTTGGCGATGCGCCGAGCCGTTGACCGAGGACGCCACCGGCGACCGGGTGCGCTGGCAGCTGGACGGCTGGTTGAGCAACCGGACCGGGCTGGACCGGCCCACGGCCCCGATGACGCTGTTACGGCTGCAGGCCGTGGAGGTGGTGTCCGCCGAGGCGCTGCAGTTGCCGCTGTGGGGCGGTCTCGGTGAGGAGGGCAGGTTGCGGGCCCGCCGGGCGCTGGTGCGGGTGCAGGGCTTGCTCGGCCCCGAGGCGGTGCGGGTGCCGGTGTTATCCGGCGGCCGTGGGCCGGCCGAACGCATCACGCTGATCCCGCTGGGCGACGAGCCGGTGCCGCGCGCCGATCCGGCGTTGCCGTGGCCGGGTCACCTGCCCGAGCCCTCGCCGGCGGTGCTGCTGGACGACCCGGTGGACTTGCTTGACCACCGAGGAAATCCGATACGGGTGACCGGCCGGGGGTTGTTCTCCACCGACCCGGCGCGGCTGATCGTCCGCGGCAAGGAGGAGCGGCTGCGCTGGTGGGCCGGGCCCTGGCCGGTCGACGAGCGGTGGTGGGACCCAGCCCCGGGGACCGCTGGGCAGACGGGGCGCACCGCCCGCGCCCAGGTAATGCTCGAAAGCGAACACGCCTTGCTGCTGTGCTACCGCCAGCGGCGCTGGTATCTCGAAGGAAGCTATGAGTAGGGAAGCTTATGAGTAGGTAGGGAAGCTATGAGTAGGGAAGCTATGAGCAACGTGACGCCGCAACGTATTCGACCCGCCGCAACGCCCCGGGCGTCAGGTCCTTGAGTGTGGCGTAACCGTCGACGGCCATGATCAAGTCCGCCTCGGCCAGCAACGAGCGCAGCACATGCACGACGCCGTCGACACCGCCGAGCGCCAGCCCGTAGATGTAGGGCCGCCCGACGCCCACCGCGGTCGCCCCCATGGCCAGCGCCTTGATGATGTCGGCGCCGCTGCGGATACCCGAATCGAACAACACCGGCAGCCCGTCGGCGGCTTCCAGCACCCCGGGCAGGCAGTCCAATGTCGGCAGCCCGCCGTTGGCCTGGCGGCCGCCGTGGTTGGAGCAGTAAATGCCGTCGACGCCGAGGTCTTTGGCGCGGCGCACGTCGTCGGGGTGACAGATGCCCTTGACCATCAGCGGCAGACTGGTCTCCGCCCGCAGCCACGCCAGGTCCTCCCACCGGAACGGGCCGCCGAAGATCGGCAGCTTGCGCACCGCCGCCTCGGTGGCATCTTCGCCGGGTTGCAGGCCGGCGCGAAACACCGGGTCACTGGTGTAGTTGGCCAGGCAGCCGCTGGGCACCTGCGGGTAGTGTCCGCCGGCCAGGTCGCGCGGGCGCCATCCGGTGACCCAGGTATCCAGGGTGACGGCGATGCCCTTGAAGCCGCATGCCTCGGCGCGGTGCACCAGGCTGGCGGCCATCTCCCGGTGCGGGGGAGTGTACAGCTGGAAAAACGCCGGGGTGTCGCCGAGTTCGGCGCACAGGTCTTCCATCGGGTCGGCCGTGAGCGTCCCCACGAAGAACGGGACGCCGGTGCGCATGGAGGCGCGCACGCACGCCATGTCGCCGTGCTGGTCACGGGAGCACACCCCGATGACGCCGATCGGCGCCATGAATATCGGGGACGGAAAGCGCGCTCCGAACAACTCGATGGACATGTCGCGCTCGGCGGGGGCGATTCCCATCCGCGGATACAGGCCCCAGCGCTTGAACGCCTCGCAGTTGGACCGCTGGGTGTACTCGTCACCGGCGCCCCCGGCCACGTAGCCCAGCACCTTCGGCGGCATCGCCGCGGCCGCCTTCTCCTGCAGTTCGTCGAACCGGATCGGCAACTGCGGCTGATCACCGTGCAGCGATTGCTCGTATAACTCGTTCTGGTAGTCGGCGAAGGCCATGGTCGAGGCGGTACCCCACCGCCCTTTCCCCAAACGCCGTCCCCGCCCCCGGCGCGGCCCACCTTCCCGGTGTTTTACCCCCGACG
>JAQTVU010000052.1:8526-9079 GCA_028706695.1 Mycobacterium sp. | reverse complement strand
CTGCGACTGTGCCGCCGACTGGGGGCCCGGGCACTTGGCCCCGGCCTGCTGGACGCCGTAGAGGGGATAAGACATCACCCAGTACCCGGTGGTGGCCGCCGGGTACTGATTGTGCGGAGGGAAATGGCACGCTTCGGCCTGCCCTCCGGGGCCACGGCCGAAGATGAACCGCTCGTAGTTGTCGCACGGCGCGCCCAGTGAAGCGTCGTACCTTATGCCAGGCACGTCGCCATCGTAATGACCGGCGTCGGCCGCCGCGCAGGGCGCCGCGGCGATCGCGCCGCCCGCGATCGCCGCGGCGGCGAGGAGTCCGCGAATCATGCTTTACCCTTCGCGTCGGTGTCAGCGGACCTCAGCGACGTGCCGATGACCTGCACAGAGCATATCGACGCCGGCGCGGGTGACAAGGTCGTCCTCCGGGGTGGCATTTCCGGCGTGCAGTTCAACGGGGGTCAGCGCGTGGTGGTGGTGTAGGTTCTGCTGGCGCCGGCGCTCTTTGCTGCAGTGGGGCCCACCTGGCGTGGATGACAACCGACCCGTGTTCGACGCGATC
>JAQTVU010000052.1:0-8516 GCA_028706695.1 Mycobacterium sp. | reverse complement strand
TCGGCCGAAAAGCCGAGCGGCTGCGGACGACTGAACGGGATCAAGCACCGGCAGGTCGATGACCACACCGGCGTGTCAGCGAAATGACTTGTGGCGCGCCAAGGTAACCGCATGCCCACACATCGAACCGTTCGGATCGGGGCGCGGGCGACCCTGGAAGGTAACGTGTTTCGGCTATTCTCGGGCATGCGGGCGTGGATTGGGGAAGGCCGCCTCGGCGCAGGCTGCCGAGGGCTACGCGGCGTTGCAGCAAGGACGCGCGCGTTACCGTACCGTGCTGGCCACGTGGTTACAGTCAATCTATGACCGACGCCTGGGCGCTGGACGCATCCGACGGTGAGCTGCAGATTCGGACCGGCGTGACGGGTTGGGCCGCGCGAATGGGCCATCGGCTGACCATTGCGATGAGCCGATGGCACGCCATGGTGAACTGGGCCGGCGGCGAGCCGGTCGGCGCGGAGCTTTCCGTCGAGACGGATTCCTTCCAGGTGTTGCACGGTGAGGGCGGGCTCAACAGGTTATCCGGCCCGGAGAAAGCCCTGGTGCGGATGAACGCGCTGAAGTCGTTGGACGCCAGCAAGTTTCCCGAGATTCGTTTCACCGCGGACACGATCGAAAGGACGGCCAACGGGTATCGCCTTATCGGCAGGCTTCGCCTTCGGGGCAAAACGCGGGAGCACTCGGTCGATCTGCGCACCGAAGACCTCGGCGACATGTGGCGAATGTCTGCCGAATCCGGCGTCCGCCAGTCCGACTACGGCATCAAGCCGTATTCGATGTCGATGGGCTCGATACAGGTCGTCGACGACGTGACGGTGTCGTTCACCGCGGTTCACGCCAAGGGCGAAGATCGTCGCCTCGCCTAGGTAACGTCTTGTTCCGATATCGAAACGGCCCCGGAAATGCCGCGTACAGGCAATGATTCGTTGCGACGAGGGCGCGAGCGCGACCATGCGCGACCCGTGGGCGATCGCGAAGGCCAACCCGCGTTCACGCAGAACCACTACGGCATGGCCGCCCGCAGCGGCTGACGGGTCAAGGCTGTTCCGCGGGTTGCTGCCCCGGATCGCCGGCATCGCCGGGAATGTGCTCCAGCATCCTGGTCAGATACGGCTGCCAGCTTTCCGGGGCCGGTTGCCGCTCGCCGGCATCGGCCTGCTGCTGTTCCGGCGCTCCCGGCTTGGCAACCGGGGGTTCGTAGGCGGGCGCTTTCGGCGTTGGTGCGGGCGATGCGGCGTCGGGTGGCGGTGCGATCACCGGGGCAACCGCCTGTGCGACTTGCGGGGTCGATGCATGCACGACGTGCTTGGTCGTTGCGGGCCCGCTTTCCGGAGCCAGCCAGATGCCCACGGCCACAGACAGGGAGGTGACGAAGGTGATCGCAGCGGCGGCCAATGCGGTCATGGCCCCGGCATAGGACAACTGCCCAGGACGCGGGGGCACCGCGGCGGGCTCGGCGGTGTGCGGCACCAGCTGCTCGTCGGTGAACTCCGTGCTTCGCGCCGCGGTCAGCGCCGCGCCCCGGGCGACCGTGACATGGACCATCGTTTGCGCGAAAACCGGCACCGGCAAAGCCTTTTCCAGTTGCCGCGAGAATCCGCTGAGTTCATCGTCCGCGCCGGCGACGACGACCCCGCCGGGACGCCACCCGTCGCGCGCGTACATCCCGGTCAACCAGCGCATTAGTGCGTCGAATCCGCCGCGCACCTGCTTGGCGGCGGTTTGCGTCTCACCGTCCTGGGTGTCAACCATGACGACCGTGGCGCACTCGGGCTCAAGGATGCACACCGCGGTCTGCTCGTAGCCGACGACCGGCGCGAGGGCCCGGGCCAGGGTCTCGACGGCTTCGAGCATCCGCACCGGCACGAGGTTGTCGAAACCCGCGTCGGTCAACGCTTCCAACAACAGCGCGGCCGCCGCGGAGGCGTCATCACTCCAGGTCACTCCGATCACGCGCAGCCGCCGACCATCGGCGGCCGCCATCGCCTCTACGCGCAATACCTCGGCTTCTACCTGCTCTGCAATAGTCACGGCGCGCACGCCGCGGCCCGGGCACAGCGCCAACTCCGCGTGGTCAAGGATGGCGCCGTCGGCGTTGCGCCCCTCGACGAGAACCCATCCGACGGCGGTCGCCGTCACCGATAGCCCTAGAACCGTGTCCAAATTTGCACCTCAATCATTCCCGGGTCGCCGCTGCCCTCGTCCACAACGACGCACCCAATCCGTCGGTGCGCTGGTTCGTCGAGAGCCGGAACGGACCGGACCACGTGGCCCCCGTGTGGCCTCCGTGTGGCCTCCGTCGGCTTGCCCCGTGAGAGCCTACGCGGTCGATGTGAGTCCGGCCGCACTGGCCGACGATCCCCCACAAACTCGCAGTTCAGGCGCAGCGGGGCGATTCGGAGCGGGACCGGCCTCCCCGGTGATCGGTGCGGTACGAGGTTGGGCCCGCGTCCCGCCCGTCGATACCGGTGCATAGCTGTTTTCCCGGGGTCATGGACCTTCGTGCCCGGGTTTGCGCTGACCTTCCCGCGACACCGGAGAACCGGCGGGGGAAGCGAAACAAAACTGAGACGCCGTCGCGTCTCAATCGACATTTGGCTACTGCGCGCGGTAAATTCCAGCCGGGACATGCATCGACATACGACAAGGGGCAGGTATGACACGTATCAGCGGGAAGGTTCGGGCCTTGGGACGCCGGCTGGTGGTCGGTGCGGCGGCGGCTGTCACGCTGCCCGGCCTGGTCGGACTGGCCGGCGGTGCGGCGACTGCCGGGGCGTTCTCCCGTCCCGGTCTGCCCGTCGAATACCTGGAGGTGCCGTCGCCGTCGATGGGCCACGACATCAAGGTCCAGTTCCAGAGCGGCGGAAACGGCTCCCCCGCCCTGTACCTGCTGGACGGTCTGCGCGCCCAGGACGACTACAACG
Source organism: Mycobacterium sp. (assembly GCA_028706695.1). GTDB lineage: Bacteria > Actinomycetota > Actinomycetes > Mycobacteriales > Mycobacteriaceae > Mycobacterium. The sequence continues at coordinate 5,592 of JAQTVU010000052.1, read as the reverse complement.
GCTGGGACATCAACACCCCGGCGTTCGAGTGGTACTACAAGTCGGGTCTGTCGGTGATCATGCCCGTCGGTGGTCAGTCCAGCTTCTACACCAACTGGTACCAACCGGCATGCGGCAAGGACGGTTGCCAGACCTACAAGTGGGAGACCTTCTTGACCAGCGAGCTGCCGCAATGGTTGTCCTCCAACCGGAGCGTCAAGCCGACCGGCAGCGCGGCGGTGGGCCTGTCGATGTCCGGCTCGTCTGCGATGATTCTGGCCGTCTATCACCCGCAGCAGTTCATCTATGCCGGCTCGCTGTCGGCGCTGCTGGACCCGTCCCAGGGCATGGGGCCGAGCCTGATCGGCTTGGCGATGGGCGACGCTGGCGGTTACAAGGCCGACGACATGTGGGGGCCATCGAGCGACCCGGCCTGGCAGCGCAACGACCCAACCGTGCAGATTCCGACGCTGGTCGCCAACAACACCCGCCTGTGGGTCTACTGCGGTAACGGCACGCCGTCGGAGCTGGGCGGAGCCAACATGCCCGCCGAGTTCCTGGAGAACTTCGTGCGCAGCAGCAACCTGAAGTTCCAGGACGCCTACAACGCCGCCGGCGGCCACAACGCCGTCTTCAACTTCGACCAGAACGGCACGCACAGCTGGGAGTACTGGGGCGCGCAGCTGCAGGCCATGAAGCCCGACCTGCAGAGCCACTTGGGCGCCAGTTCCAGCGGCGGCGAATAACCGGGTCGAGCGCAGCGACCGCATGAGATATAGGACCCCGCCGGCTCGCTCCCAATGTCGCCTTCGGTTATCCGCAGCTATTCGTTCCGAGTCGGGATTCCCTGGCCAGCTACGAGTCGTGCTTTAATCGGCCAGTGCGAGGACTGGTTGACTATCGCGGCGGCGAACCCGAGCAGTGGCTGGCGGCGATCGGCGACATCAGCTTCTCGCAGCATTGGGTGTCGACTCCAACGGGCACGCATCCGCTGCGCGGCACCGCGTGGACTGTGACGGACATGTCGCACTACCAGGAAAGCATCTCAGCTGTGGGTATCGTTCTGTGCATATTGTTGATCTGGCTTTGCCTGCTGGGCTTGCTGTTCCTGCTCATGAAGGACCGCAGGCTTGTGGGCTACATCCAGGTCACCGTGCAGGGTAACGGCTTCTACCACTCGACATTGGTTCCAGCGGCAGGGCCGCAGTCGTTGATGTGGGTTACCCAACAAGTGAACTACGCACGGGCGCTGGCTGCTGCTGCCTGAACATCAGGGTCCCGGTCGGTGATGCCGCGCTGGACCGGCATGGCCTGACGTTCAAGGCATGCCGCGACCTATTCACGCTGCTGAAGCCCTTAGTGCTGAGAACCCATTCGAGACCCGGTGCCGGCGGAGCATCCGTAAGACCCCGCCCACGCGGGGCCGGACGCGGCGAGGCCAAAACCCAAACCCCGCAAGGGGATGCCCGCACGATGCGTGCAACTGAAACACACGCAACGGCACCGCTCAGATCGCTGCCCCGGTTCGGGTTCTCAATAGCTGTCGGGCCGGCATCCAGGCAGTCGCGAAGACACCGGACACGCCAGCGGAATCGACGAGCACCGTCGCCAATATGGCCGAAAAGGAGCCCTCCGCCGCACTCGGCTGGAAACGTTCCCCGGTCGGCGTCGGCGGTCGCCGCAACCCGCCGTCATGCCAGCGATTATTTAATCTTTCCTCACCAATTCCTAACTTGGCCTTTGGCCTGCTGATAAGCCTGTTTCCGCAGATAGGGGCGTTATCTCATGCCATTTTCGAATGCGTAACGCTTTGGATACGCCCGCCGAAATTAATGCCATGGGAAAACTCTGCAGTTTCCTCGTCAAGTCAGCGATGCTGGATGGGATCTTTGCAGCGACACTTTCCTGCGCCGGCGTAGCCAACGCCGCTCCGCTGGGCCCCAACTGGGACGCGATCGCTCAATGCGAGTCCGGCGGCAATTGGCACGCCAACACCGGGAACGGCGAGTACGGTGGGCTGCAATTCAAGCCCAGCACCTGGGCTCGGTACGGTGGTGTGGGTAACCCGGCGGAAGCCTCCAGAGAGCAACAGATCGCCGTCGCCAACCGGGTTTTCTCCGAAGAGGGCGTGGAGCCATGGCCCAAGTGCGGCGCCGAATCCGGCCTTCCGATCGCGTGGTATTCGCATCCCGCGCAGGGCATCAAGCAGATCATCAACGGCATAATTCAGGCGGCCGTCCCGCACTGAGCAGCACACCGGCGTGTGGTCTAGGACGGTCTAGGACCACGCACGAGACTGTGTTTGGATCAGGCCATGGACGGTACGGCAACGGTCCATATGTCGGGCAGCCGGTCCCCGGCGTCGAACATGTTCGTCGGCCGCGTCACGGACCGGCAGATCCTTCGGCAGTGCCGCCGACGAGGCGATGCCATCAACCACAGCCTGCAGATCGTCGTCGGTCCCTGGAACCTCAAGCCATCCGGTCGATTACCGGTCAACACTTTAGGCTGGTGACCACCTGAACGAGGAGGACCGGTGAAGGAAAGACTGCACTGGCTCGCAATGCACGGGTTCATCCGGGGTGTCGCGGCGATCGGGATGCGCCGCGGCGACCCGCAGGCCAGGCTGATCGCCGACCCGACGGTGTCCGCCGACCCGGTGCCGTACTACGACCAGCTGCGGGCGCTGGGCCCGCTCGTCAAAGGACGCGTCAACTTCCTGACCACCGACCACGCCGTCGCCCACGAGTTGCTGCGATCCGACGACTTCCGGGTGGTGAACATGGGGTCGAATCTGCCGGGCCCGGTGCGGTGGCTGGAGCTCCGCACGCGCGAGGGGCTGCTGCATCCGCTGCGACCGCCATCGTTGCTGGCCGTCGAGCCGCCCGACCACACCCGGTACCGCAAGACTGTGTCGGCGGTATTCACCCCGCGGGCCGTCGCCGCCCTGCGCCAACGGGTCGAGCAAACCGCTGCTGACCTGCTGGACCACCTGTCCGACGAGTCCGGGGTTGTCGACATCGTCGGACGCTACTGCTCACAACTTCCGGTCGCGATCATCAGCGACATCCTTGGCGTGCCCGAGCGAGACCGACGGCGCGTCCTGGAGTTCGGTGAGCTGGCCGCCCCCAGCCTCGACATCGGACTGCCGTGGCGGCAGTACCGGAGCGCGCAGAAAGGTCTCGCCGGGTTCAACTTCTGGCTCGCCGCCCACCTGCAGCAGTTGCGCCGTGCCCCGAGTGACAACCTGATGAGCCAATTGATCCAGATGGCCGAAAGCGGCTCGGCCGAAACGACTCTCGACGAGACCGAGCTTCAGGCCATCGCCGGCCTGGTGCTGGCGGCCGGGTTCGAGACCACGGTCAATTTGTTGGGCAACGGGATTCGGATGCTGCTGGACTCCCCGCAGCACCTCGACACCCTGCAGCAACGACCCGACCTGTGGCCCAACGCCGTCGAAGAGATTCTGCGGCTGGACTCGCCGGTGCAGCTCACCGCGCGGGTGGCGCTCTACGAGGTTGAGGTGGCGGGCATGCGGATCCGGCGCGGCGGTTTGGTGCTGGTCTATCTAGCCGCCGCAAATCGCGATCCGGCGGTGTTCCCCCACCCGCACCGCTTCGATATCGCACGGCCCAACGCCGGAAAGCATCTCGCGTTCTCCGGCGGCCGGCACTTCTGTCTGGGTGCCGCCCTGGCGCGTGCCGAGGGCGAGGTCGGGCTGCGGACGTTCTTCGAGCGTTTCCCCGAGGTCCGGTCGGCGGGTACCGGGAGCCGGCGCGATACGCGGGTGCTGCGGGGTTGGTCGACGTTGCCGGTGGCCCTGGGCCCGGCACGATCGATGGTGTCCCCATGACCGCCACGCGAGGCCGCAGACCAATCGGCCGGTCGCGGCGGGCTGTGGGTGTCCTACCGGTGGGCTTCCCTTACGGTCAGTACAGCGTTTCGGCGGCGTAGAGCGCGGCGGTTGCGATGGCCAAGCCGCCGAGGACGATGCGTAGCGCGGTTTCGGGCAGCCGGGGTTGTAGCCGGGCGCCTAGGTAACCGCCGATGAGCCCACCTGCCCCGGCGGCGATTCCGATGGCCCAGGCGGGTGCGATGTCGTGTCCTGGGTTGACGGCGGCAAGGATCGCGAAGGTGATGGCGCCGGCGACGGAGGCGACAAAGGTTGACGTCAGGGCTGCGGGGGCGACGGTCGGGATGGGCAGACCGCGACCCACCAGGATGGGTGCCAGCAGTGAGCCGCCGCCAATGCCGTAGATGCCGCCGATGATGCCGACGACTAGGGCCAGGGCGGCGATGGACCGATTTGACGGTTCGGCACGCGGCACTAGTAGGTGGGGGTGGTCTCGTGACGGGTGGGGCAGGCAAAGCCAGATGCCGAGCGGCAGCAGCAGCACGGCGACGATAAGGCGAAACAGCCGTGGCCCAGGGATGAGGAAGACGCGGATAACGGCCCGGCGATGACCCCGGGCACGGTGCCGGCGAGCAGCAGCGCGCTCAGTGGGCTGCGCAGGGGTGCTCGGGTGCGGTAGCGGGCCAGCGCGCCGGGGATGGCCACGATGTTGAACAGCAGGTTGGTGGGGGTGACGGCGGGATTAGGGACGTGGAGAACGCTCATCTGGAAGGGCAGCATGAACACCGCTCCGGACACGCCCACGGGCGCGGTGGCCACGGCGAGGACAACACCGGCGGCGAAGCTGATGAGCGCGGATTGCGCGGTGGCCATTTGCTCACTATCCCTGCATGCCACGCCGTTGGACAACTTCACCGCACCGGATGCGGGCGACACGTTCGACTGCCCATGCAGTACCGCGTCGTGTCATGCGTGGCCAATACGGCTAACCGGCGATCAAACTCGTCTCGTCGCGGGGAACGTGGGTGTTTGGCGCTGCCCGTATGGCCGGCCTCGACGACCTGCTCGAAGCCGCGCTTGAACGCGTCGTTACATGCAGGCGCTGCACCGTGCCAGTAGTGCATCGGCTACGCTCGGCGCATCAAGACAACGGTTTTGTCTACAGTGAGAAATTGATGAGCGACCAGACCCACATGGACTTCGAAGCACTCTATGGCGAGCCCGAGTCGGGACTGATTCCCTGGGACATCGGGGGCCCACAGCCGGTGGTGCAACAGTTGGTGGCGTTCGGCGGTTTGCGTGGCCACGTGCTCGACCCGGGTACCGGCCCGGGCTATCACGCGATTCACTTCGCGTCCAAGGGATATTCGACCACCGGTCTCGATGGGTCGGCATCGGCGATCCAGCAGGCGAAGCGCCGGGCCGAGACGGCCGGTGTCGCGGTCGATTTCCAGGTCGCCGACGCCACCACGCTCGACGGTTTCGAGGCTCGGTTCGACACGGTGGTCGACAGCGCCTTCTACCACGTCTTCCTCGACGACGAAGAGACTCAGACTCGTTACGTGCAGGCGCTGCACCGTGCCACCAGAGCCGGGGCGCGGTTGTTTATGTTCGAGTTCGGCGTCCACAACGTCAACGGCGTGCAGTGGGAAGGGTTGCCATCGGACAACTTCCAACGGGTGCTTTCCGCCGGGCAATGGCGGATGGATTACCTCGGAACATCCACCTACGTGGCGAGATCCGCCCCACAAACGTTGCAG
>JAQTVU010000051.1 GCA_028706695.1 Mycobacterium sp. | reverse complement strand
CTGCGCCGCCTCGTCGACTCGCCTCGGCACGAGGTGGTCGCGGTGCTGACGCGACCCGCCGCCGCAGCCGGCCGGCGCGGCCGGCCGGAGCCCTCGCCGGTTGCCCGTGCGGCGCTCGACCGCGGCATCCCGGTGTTACGGCCGTCGCGGCCCAACTCCGCGGAGTTCGTGGCCGAACTGGCCGGGCTGGCACCGGAGTGCTGCCCGGTGGTGGCCTATGGGGCGCTGCTGCGCGAGCCGCTGCTCGCGGTGCCCCGGCACGGCTGGGTCAATCTGCACTTTTCGCTGCTGCCGGCCTGGCGTGGCGCCGCACCGGTGCAGGCCGCGATCGCCGCGGGCGACACCGTCACCGGCGCCACCACCTTTCGGATCGAGCCCGGCCTGGACTCGGGGCCGGTTTACGGTGTCGTCACCGAGACGATCCGGTCCACCGACACCGCCGGGGACCTTCTTGAGCGGCTCGCCGTTTCGGGTGCGGAGCTGCTGTCGGCGACGCTGGACGGGATCGCCGACGGAACGCTGACGCCGCGACTGCAGCCGGCCGATGGGGTCAGCACGGCACCCAAGATCGGCGTCGAGGAGGCCCGAGTGCGCTGGAGCCTGCCGGCGCCGGTGGTCGAGCGGCGCATCCGCGCCGTCACGCCCAACCCGGGTGCCTGGACGCTGATCGGTGAGCTGCGCGTCAAACTCGGCCCGGTACGCCTGGACGACGCGGCACCGGAACCGTTGGCGCCCGGCCTGCTTCGGGTGGACCGCAACAGCGTCTGGATCGGCACCGGCACCGAGCCGGTGCGGCTGGGCCAGATCCAGCCGCCCGGAAAGAAACCCATGAACGCCGCCGACTGGGCGCGCGGCGCCCGGCTGGATCCGTCCGTGCGGGCCTCATGAGCGCCGCACCGCCGCGCAAGCGGCGCCGGCCGCTGGACCCCGCGCGGGCGGCCGCGTTCGACGTGCTGCGGGCGGTCAGTGAGCGCGACGCGTACGCGAACCTGGCGCTGCCGGCGCTGCTGCGCGAGCGGGGCATCACCGGCCGCGACGCCGCGTTCGCCACCGAATTGACCTACGGCACCTGCCGCACCCGGGGGCTGCTCGACGCGGTCATCGGCGCGGCCGCCGGCCGCCCGCCGGAGGCGATCAACCCGGTGCTGCTCGACCTGCTGCGGCTCGGCGCCTACCAGCTGCTGCGCACCCGGGTGGACGCGCACGCCGCGGTGTCCACCACCGTCGAGCAGGCCGCCATCGAATTCGACGCGAGCCGGGCGGGTTTCGTCAACGCCGTGCTGCGGACCATCTCCGGCCGGGACGAGAAATCCTGGACCGACGAGCTGGCGCCCGACCCGGCGCGCGACCCCGTCGGGCACGCCGCGTTGGTGCACGCGCACCCCCGCTGGATCGCGCAGGCGTTTGCCGACGCGCTGGGCGCGGCGGCCGGAGAGCTGGACGCGGTGCTGGCCGGCGACGACGAACGACCGCAGGTGCACCTGGCGGCCCGCCCGGGAGTGTTGACGGCCGCCGCACTCGCCGACGCCGTCGGCGGCACCGCCGGCCGGTATTCGCCGTTCGCGGTGTACCTGCCGGGCGGGGACCCCGGACAACTGGCGCCGGTCCGCGACGGGGCCGCGCTGGTCCAGGACGAGGGCAGCCAGTTGGTGGCCCGGGCGCTGGCGCTGGCACCGGTGGACGGCGACACCGGCCGGTGGCTGGACCTGTGCGCCGGTCCGGGCGGCAAGACCGCGCTGCTGGCCGCGGTGGGAGCCACGGCAGGGGCCCGGGTGACGGCGGTGGAGCCGTCACCGCGCCGCGCCGACCTGGTCGCCGACAACACCCGCGGCCTGCCGGTTGAGGTGGTGCGGGCCGACGGGCGGGAAACCGGTCTGGAGCCGGGTTTTGATCGGGTGCTCGTCGACGTCCCCTGCACCGGGCTGGGCGCCTTGCGCCGTCGACCGGAAGCCCGCTGGCGGCGCCGGCCGGCCGATGTGGCGGCTCTGGTCAAGCTGCAACGAGAGCTGCTGGCCGCCGCGGTCGCGCTGGTCCGTCCCGGCGGGGCGGTGCTGTATGCGACGTGTTCGCCGCAGTTGGCCGAGACGGTCGGGGTGGTCGCCGACGCGCTGCGCCGGCATCCGGTGTGCGCGTTGGACGCCCGGCCGCTGTTCGAGCCGGTGCACGAGCTGGGGGAGGGGCCCTACGTGCAGCTCTGGCCGCATCGGCACGGCACCGACGCGATGTTCGCCGCCGCGCTGCGCCGCCTGCCGTGAGCTTGCGTAGTCTGTCGCTCATGCCTCGCCGTACCGCGGGACCGATGATCGCCCCCTCCATCCTGGCCGCCGATTTCGCCCGGCTCGCCGACGAGGCGGCCGCGGTCTCCACGGCCGACTGGTTGCACGTCGACGTGATGGACAACCACTTTGTGCCGAACCTGACGATCGGCCTGCCGGTGGTGGAGCGGTTGCTGGACGTCACCAGCATCCCGATGGATTGCCACCTGATGATCGACAACCCGGACCGGTGGGCGCCGCCCTACGCCGAGGCCGGCGCGCACAACGTCACGTTCCACGCCGAGGCGACCGACAATCCGGTCGGGGTGGCCCGCGACATCCGCGCCGCGGGCGCCAGGGCCGGGATCGGCGTGAAGCCGAAAACCTCGCTGGATCCCTACCTGGAGATCCTGCCGCACTTCGAAACGCTGCTCATCATGTCGGTCGAGCCGGGGTTCGGCGGCCAGCGGTTCATCCCGGAGGTGCTCGGCAAGGTGCGGGCGGTGCGCAAGATGGTTGACGCCGGGGAGTTGACGATCCTGATCGAGGTCGACGGTGGGGTCAACGCGGACACCATCGAGCAGGCCGCCGAGGCCGGCGTCGACTGCTTCGTGGCCGGTTCCGCGGTCTACGGCGTCGACGACCCGGAGGCCGCGATAGCGGCATTGCGGCGCCGGGCCGCTGCCGCATCGGCGCATCTGCGCGCCGGACGGCCATGACCGTCGAACAGGTCAAGAGCCTCGACGAGGCCATGCGGCTCGCCGTCGAGCAGTCCTATCTGGTCAAGGGCGCCACGTATCCGAACCCGCCGGTCGGGGCCGTCATCGTCGATCCCCAGGGCCGGGTGGTCGGGGTGGGTGCCACCGAGCCGGCCGGTGGCGATCACGCCGAGGTGGTGGCGCTGCGCCGGGCCGGCGGCCTGGCGGCCGGCGGCATCGCGGTGGTCACCCTCGAGCCGTGTAACCACTTCGGCAAGACCCCGCCGTGCGTCAACGCCCTGAACGAGGCCAGGGTCGGCACCGTGATCTACGCCGTCGCCGACCCGAACGCGATCGCCGGCGGCGGCGCGGGCCGGCTGCAGGCGGCGGGTCTGCAGGTGCGGTCCGGGCTGCTGGCCGACGTGGTCGCGGGCGGGCCGCTGCGGGAGTGGCTGTACAAACAGCGCACCGGGCTGCCGCACGTGACGTGGAAGTACGCCAGCAGCGTCGACGGGCGCAGCGCCGCGGCCGACGGCTCCAGCCGGTGGATCTCCAGTGAGGCGTCGCGCCTTGACCTGCACCGCCGCCGCGCGACCGCCGACGCGGTCGTGGTCGGCACCGGCACCGTGCTGGCCGACAACCCCACGCTGACCGCCCGGCTGCCGGACGGCTCGCCGGCGGCGCGTCAACCGCTGCGCGTGGTGGTGGGCATGCGGGAGGTGCCGTCGGATGCCAACGTTCTCAACGGCGATTCGCGCACCATGGTGATCCGCACTCACGACCCCATGGAGGTGCTCAAGGCGGTTTCCGACCGCACCGAGGTGCTGCTCGAGGGCGGCCCCACGCTGGCCGGCGCCTTTCTGCGGGCCGGTGCGGTCAACCGCATCCTGGCGTATGTCGCGCCGATCCTGCTCGGGGGACCCATCACCGCGGTCGATGACGTCGGGGTGCCCACCATCGCGCGCGCGTTGCGCTGGCAGTTCGACGGCATCGACCGGGCCGGCCCAGACCTGGTGCTGAGCCTGGTACCGCGCAGCGACTAACGCTCGGTGGCGGGCTCGGGCGCGGCGGCCCGCCGGTTGGGGGTTTGCGGCTCCTCGGCGTGCTCCTGGCGGCCGCCGACGAACAGGCCCAGCAGCGCTCCGGCCACGCAGATGACGACGGTCACCTCGAAGATGTCGCCGTACATCATCGCGAACGCCTTCAGGTACATGGTCGCCTGCGCGGCCACCCGCTCGAGCAGGGTGGCGTCGGGCGGGATGTTGGCGGTGAGGCCCGCCACGATCTGATTGAACCGGTACAGGCCCCACGCGCTGAGCGCGGCCACGCCGATCAGCATGCCCGTCATCCTGGCCACCACCACCGCCGCGGAGGCGATGCCATGCTCGGCGGACGGGACCACCCGCAGGGCCGCCGACGACAACGGCCCGATCACCAGGCCCAGTCCCAGACCGGCCACCAGCAGGTCGGCGTGCATCGCGGGCACGCTGAACAGCCCGAAGATGCTTTGCCGCTGGTCGAGGATGTCTTGCCGCCAGTAGTGGATCAGCCAGTAGCCGTAGGCGGCGATGAGCAGCCCGATGAAGGTCATCGCGCGGTCACCGGCCCGGGTGGCGATCCACCCGCCCAGCACCGCGCCGATCGGCAGGGCGATGAGGAACCACAGCAGCAACCCCGCCGCCTGGTTCTGGTCCATCTGCAACACGCCCTGCCCGAACAGCTCCACGTCGACCAGCGTGACCATCAGAGCGGCGCCGGCGGCCACCGATGCGCCCAGCGCGGCGAGGAACGGCCGGAAATGCACCCCGGCCGGATCGATCAGGCGGGTGCGCGAGAAGCGCTCCCAGATCGCGAACGCGGTCCCGGCCACGACCGCCCCCAGCACCAGCGGCAACCCGTAGCTGGGCAACACATGTTGGCCGTCGGGCTGCGGGTTGTACAACCCGATCACCGCCAGGCCCAGCGCCAGGGCCAGCAGCAGTCCGCCGACCAGGTCGATCCTCTCCGGCGAGTCGGCGTGCTGCCGCGACGGCAGGCCGACTTGGATCATCGCCATGGCGATCAACGTCAGGGGCACGTTGATCCAGAACACATAGCGCCAGTCGTGGAACATCCAGACGATGAAGATGCCGTACAGCGGGCCCAGCACGCTGCCGAGTTCCTGGGCGGCGCCGATACCGCCCAGCACGCCGGCGCGGTTGCGTCGCGCCCACAGGTCCGCGCCCAGCGCGAGGGTGACCGGCAGCAGCGCGCCGCTGGCCACACCCTGGACGGTGCGGCCGGCGATCAGCATGTGGAAGTCGCCGAAATGCCCGGCCAGTGCGGTGACCACGGAGCCGACCATGAACGTGGCCAGGCTGACCTGCAGCAGCAGCTTGCGACCGAAGCGGTCGGAGGCCCGGCCCAGCAGCGGCATGGCGGCGATGTAGCCCAGCAGGTACATCGTCACGATCCAGGTGATCCGCTGCAGCTGGTTGATCGGGATGCCGACGTCTCGCATGATGTCGCGCATGATCGTGACCACGACGTAGGTGTCGAGGGCACCCAGCAGTACCGCCAGGCTGCCCGCGGTGATCGCGACGCGGCGTCCGACGACCCCGCTCACGAGGTCACCGGAGGCTTGGTCACCTGAACCGCCTCGCCCCATTTGGACATGGTCATCTGCACGTCGTTGCCCGAACTTTTCTGCAGGCTGGCCCGGACCAGCTCATGAGGGCTGTTTTCCTGGATCCAGACGGTGGCCGGCACCGGGGAGGTGGCGCCGAAGGGCGGCGCGATCTTGTTGACCGCGTCCGCCGAGACGTTGCCGCTGATGCGGACGGTGGCCTGGCCGTCGACCGTGTCGCGGCCCTCGGCCTTGGCGTTGCTGAAGTTCGACAGCGCGTTGGCCAGGCCGGAGGTGGGGTTCAGAATCACCGACACGTCGTAGATGTCGGAGGCCTTGCCGAAGTCGCTCCACTTGTTCGGGGTCAGAGTGGCGTACAGGTTCCCGTCGACGACGACGAAGTTGGCGTTGATGTCCGACCCGCCGAGCGTGATCGTGGTGTTGCCCGTCGCCGCGGTGGCGGGCGCGGTGGTGAGGTCACCGGTCAACGTCTTGATCGGCATCCCGGGCACCTTGCCGGTGACCTTCAGCACGAGGTGCGCGCTCTTGACGTTTCTGGTGGTGTCGGCGGATTGCTGCACCAGCGGCGTCGCGTCCGGGAGCGGGCCGCCGCTGTGCTTCGCACCCGACGAGCAGCCGGCGACCAGGACCGCGCCGATGCTCAAGCAGGTGAGGACGGCCAGAGGGCGGCGGCTGATCTGCATACCCTGCATCGTAAAGGGTGCCGCCGACCGCGCCGGTGCACGAGTGCGGTGCGGGTGCCCGGTGACGGCCGCAAACCTGGTCACTAACCTGGTGCGATGTTCACCGGAATTGTCGAGGAACTCGGCGAGGTGACCGGCTGGGACGTTCTGGCCGATGCCGCCCGCCTGACCGTTCGCGGGCCCGTCGTCGCCGCCGACGCCGGCCACGGCGATTCGATCGCCGTCAACGGGGTGTGCCTGACCGTCGCCGAATTGCTGGTCGAGGACCAGTTCACCGCCGACGTGATGGGCGAGACGCTGAACCGGTCCAATCTGGGTGATCTGCGGGTCGGCAGCCGGGTGAACCTGGAGCGCGCCGCCGCCCTCAACAGCCGGCTCGGCGGCCACCTGGTGCAGGGCCACGTGGACGGCACCGGTGAGGTGCTCGCCCGCACCCCGTCCGAGCACTGGGAGGTGGTCCGGATCGCGGTGCCGCCGGGGGTGGCCCGCTACATCGTCGAAAAGGGGTCCATCGCCGTCGACGGCATCTCCCTGACGGTTTCCGGCCTCGGCGCCGATCCGCGGGACTGGTTCGAGGTCTCGCTGATTCCCACCACCCGGCAGCTGACCACCCTGGGTCACGCCCCGGTCGGCACCCGGGTAAACCTCGAGGTCGACGTCATCGCCAAATACGTGGAGCGGCTGATGCCCCGGTAGGTCGGCCGCGGCGGCGCGTCGGCGTTGCGGTCATGGGATCGGCGCCGCGACGCCCCGTCCGCTGCGCGGCGGTCGCACCAGTCCGAGCCTCGCCCCGTCCGCTCCTCGGTGGTCGGCCCCGCGGCCAGCCGTGGCAATACCGACGCCCATGCGGTGGTTCATACTGAATGCGACATCTGCGGCCTCCCGCGGCCCCCACGACAGCAAGGTAGCGACGATGACGAGGTTGGACTCCGTCGAACGGGCGGTTGCCGACATAGCGGCCGGCAGGGCCGTCGTCGTCATCGACGACGAGGAGCGCGAGAACGAGGGCGACCTCATCTTCGCCGCCGAGAAGGCGACACCGGAGATGGTGGCCTTTATGGTTCGCTACACCTCCGGATACCTGTGCGTGCCGCTGGACGGCGCGATCTGCGACCGGCTGGGGCTGTTACCGATGTACGCGGTCAACCAGGACAAGCACGGAACTGCCTACACCGTCACCGTCGATGCGAAACACGGCGTGGGTACCGGCATTTCGGCATCCGACCGAGCCACCACCATGCGGTTGCTGGCCGACCCGGCCAGCGGCGCCAACGACTTCACCCGCCCCGGGCATGTGGTTCCGTTGCGCGCCAAGGACGGCGGGGTGTTGCGCCGCCCCGGCCACACGGAGGCCGCCGTCGACCTGGCCCGGATGGCCGGCCTGCAACCGGCGGGGGCGATCTGCGAGATCGTCAGCCAGAAGGACGAGGGCGCCATGGCCCAGACCGACGAGCTGCGGGTCTTCGCCGACGAGCACGGCCTGGCGTTGATCACCATCGCCGACCTCATCGAATGGCGGCGCAAGCACGAGAAGCACATCGAGCGGATCGCCGAGGCGCGGATCCCGACCCGGCACGGGGAGTTTCGCGCCATCGGTTACGCCAGCATCTACGAGGACGTCGAGCATGTGGCGCTGGTCCGCGGCGAGATCGCCGGGCCCAACGCCGACGGTGACGACGTGTTGGTCCGGGTGCATTCCGAATGCCTGACCGGGGACGTGTTCGGGTCGCGCCGCTGCGACTGCGGACCCCAGCTCGACGCCGCGATGGCGATGGTCGCCCGCGAAGGACGTGGCGTGGTGCTCTACATGCGCGGCCATGAGGGCCGCGGCATCGGGCTGATGCACAAGCTGCAGGCGTACCAGCTGCAGGATGCCGGCGAAGACACCGTGGACGCCAACCTGAAACTCGGATTGCCGGCCGACGCGCGGGATTACGGCATCGGCGCGCAGATCCTGGTCGACTTGGGCGTCCGCTCGATGCGGTTGCTGACCAACAACCCGGCCAAGCGCGTGGGGCTGGACGGCTACGGCCTGCACATCATCGAACGGGTGGCGCTTCCGGTGCGCGCCAACGCCGAGAGCATCCGTTACCTGATGACCAAACGCGACCGGATGGGCCACGACCTGGCCGGGCTGGACGACTACTTTCACGAATCCGCCCATCTGCCGGGCGAGTTCGGTGGTGCGCTGTGAGTGTTACCGCCGGCGACGACGCCAAGCGCGGCGATGCGCAGGTGCGATGCCGGTGAGCGGTGCCGGTGTGCCGGAGCTGCCTGCGCTCGACGCGTCCGGTGTGCGACTCGCGATCGTGGCGAGCACCTGGCACGGCACCATCTGCGATGCGCTGCTGGCGGGTGCCCGCAAGGTGGCCGGCGAGTCGGGCATCGACAACCCGACGGTGGTCCGGGTGAGCGGCGCCATCGAACTCCCGGTCGTGGCGCAGGAACTCGCCCGCAACCATGACGCCGTCATCGCGCTGGGCGTGGTGATCCGTGGCGAGACACCGCATTTCGACTACGTCTGCGATGCGGTGACCCAAGGCCTCACCCGGGTCGCGCTGGACGCGTCGACCCCGGTCGCCAACGGGGTGTTGACCACCGACACCGAGGAGCAGGCGCTGGACCGGGCCGGACTCCCGACGTCCTCGGAGGACAAGGGAGCCCAGGCGACCGCGGCCGCCCTGACGACGGCGCTGACGCTGCGTGACCTGCGCGCCCGGTCATGATCGCCGCCCCGCACGGTGAGGACTGGGATGTCGTGCTGCGACCGCGTCGGACGCCGTTGGTGGCCTACGTCGCGGCGTTCCTGATCGCGGCGGTGCAGCTCGT
>JAQTVU010000050.1 GCA_028706695.1 Mycobacterium sp. | reverse complement strand
ACCGCGGCCGCCAAGAACGACGCCATCGTCGCGCACATCGTGGAGGTGCACCAGACCGGACAACCCGTGCTGGTCGGCACCCGCGACGTGGCCGAGTCCGAGGAACTGCACGAGCGGTTGCTGCGCCGCGGGGTGCCCGCCGTGCTGCTCAACGCCAAGAACGACGCCGAGGAGGCGGAGGTCATCGCCGAGGCGGGCAAGTTCGGGGCCGTCACGGTGTCCACCCAGATGGCCGGGCGCGGCACCGACATCCGGCTCGGCGGGTCCGACGAAGCCGACCATGACCGGGTGGCCGAGCTAGGCGGGCTGCACGTGGTCGGCACTGGCCGCCACCACACCGAGCGGCTCGACAATCAGCTGCGTGGTCGCGCCGGGCGCCAAGGCGACCCCGGCTCGACGGTGTTCTTCTCCAGTTGGGAGGACGACGTCGTGTCGGCCAACCTCGACCGCAACAAGTTGCCGACGGAGACGGACTCGAAAAATGGGGATGGCCGCATCGTCAGCCCCAGGGCGGCCGGTTTGCTCGACCACGCCCAGCGCGTCGCGGAGGGCCGCATGCTCGACGTGCACGCCAACACCTGGCGCTACAACCAGTTGATCGCCCAGCAGCGCGCCATCATCGTCGATCGTCGAAGCACGTTGCTGCGCACCCCGACCGCACGCGAAGAACTCGCCGAACTGGCGCCCCAACGCTACGAGGAGCTGGCAAAGGACATCGCGGAAGAACGCCTGGAGCACGTCTGCCGGCAGATCATGCTGTATCACCTCGACCGCGGCTGGGCCGATCATCTGGCGTATCTGGCCGACATCCGCGAGAGCATCCACCTGCGCGCGCTGGGCCGGCAGAACCCTTTGGACGAGTTCCACAGGCTGGCGGTCGACGCCTTCGCCTCGCTGGCCGCGGACGCCGTCGAGGCGGCGCAGCAGACGTTCGAAACGGCGAACGTCCTCGAGGAGCAAGGCCTGGACCTGTCGAAGCTGGCGCGGCCGACGTCGACGTGGACCTACATGGTCAACGACAACCCGCTGTCGGATGACACGCTTTCCACCCTCAGCCTGCCCGGGGTCTTCCGTTAGCCCCGTCATTCACAGATGCCCGTCATGCACAGATGGAGGTGCGCTTACCTACATCCGATCGACGTAGGGCGGGCGGCCCACAGACGGCGCCAGCAGTGACAATGTGCCGGTCTCGGCCACGGTCATCAGCTTGGTCGCCGGATGGCCGGTGAGGGCCCTTGCCCGGTGCGCGGCAGCGCATCATGGCGTTAGACGTCGTGGCATTAGATTGGTCGGCATTAGATTGGTCAAGGTCCGGTCGGTGTTCGGCTAGTGTCACGGCTCATGGAGCCGGTGCCTGCACCCGACCGGATGCTGACCGCACCCAACGTGCTGAGCCTCGTCCGCCTGGCGCTGATCCCGGTCTTCGCTTATGTCCTGCTGTCCGCGCACGCCAACGGCTGGGCGGTGGCGATTCTTTTCTTCAGCGGGGCCTCCGACTGGGCAGACGGCAAGCTGGCACGGCTGCTCGACCAGTCGTCGCGGCTGGGGACGCTGCTGGACCCGGCGGTCGATCGACTGTACATGGTCACGGTGCCGGTCCTGCTGGGGCTGAGCGGCATCGTCCCCTGGTGGTTCGTCATCGCGCTGCTGGCCCGCGACGGGTCGCTGGCCGCGACGCTGCCGCTGCTGCGCAGGCGCGGATTGTCGGCCCTGCCGGTCAGCTACATCGGCAAGGCCGCGACGTTTGCCCTGATGTCCGGCTTCCCGCTGGTTTTGCTGGGTACGTGGGACGCACCATGGAGCCGGGTGCTGGGAGCGGGTGGCTGGGCGTTGTTGATTTGGGGGTTGTACTTGTACCTGTGGGCGTTCGTCCTCTATGTGGTGCAAGTGGTCCTGGTCGTGCGCCGCATGCCCAAGGTCCGCCCCGCGGGTCGTCAGCCGGAGACCCGATGAGCATGGCCCAAACCGACCGCGTGCTCGCCGGACAGGATCGCAACGCCGGCTGCAGCGGCCCTTCGCCGGATGGCCCAAATACGGTTTCGGTGCTGTCCTTGCTGCGCGCCTTGCTCTCGTAGCGTGTCGGGAACCCGGTGACGCCAGGTCGCGTCCGTCCGAACGCGCCGCCACCGCCTTCGATCCGCGCCACCACGCGCTCGGCGCTGGCTGGCCCCGGCTATTCACCGGGGGAGCTAAAGACTGAATTGGAAACCCGCTAGCGCTTTTGGGCGCTGATGTAGTCGCGTTGCCGGGCTCAGTCGCTTGGATAGTTACCGTGGCAGCCCGAACCCTATTGCTACTGTCCCGAGCGAGCACGGTCAACGCAGTTGCCGCGTGGCCGTTGGCGGTGCCGGTGTAGGTAGTGGTCGTGCTCGGATGGCCGCACACCCCGCCGGGGGTGTTGGTGTCGATGCCGGCGGCGAGGCGGCCGGCGGCTATTCCGGCCACCTCGTCGTCCAGCGCTTGCTGCTGGGGTGCCGATCCGGAGATCCTCCGCCTCCTACCGCAACGACTTGACCGCAGCCAGTCGTTCGGCACGCTCAGGCGACCGGCTCGCTCGGCGAAACACATTGTGTTTCAGTGCCTTTCGGCCATCCCGGGTACGGAGGTGGCGTGCCGCCGAAGGCGGGGCAGAGCTGCTTGTGGGCACACCAGTCACACAACCGCGACGGGCTGGGCCGAAAATCGCCCGTCCGGCCGGCGGATTGAATGGCACGCCAGATCGCCATCAATGTCTTCTCGAAACGCAGCAGCTCAACCTGGGCGGGCGAGTAGTCCAGCACCTGCCCGTCGGCCAGGTAGATGAGCCGCAACCGGGTGGGTAGCACCCCGCGGGAGCGCAACAGCGCCACCGCGTAGAACTTCATCTGGAACATCGCCTTGAACTCCGCCAGTGCCCGCGCGGCCGGCGGCGCCTTGCCGCTCTTGTAGTCGACCACCCGCAGCTCGCCGCCGGCGGCGACATCGATGCGGTCGATGAAGCCGCGCAACAGGGTGCCGTCGGCCAGCTCAACCTCCACGCGCTGCTCACAGCACTGCGGGTCAAACCGCGTCGGGTCTTCCAGCCGGTAGTAGCCCGCCAGCAAGTCGCGGGCCTCATCGAGCAGTCGGCCGCGTTGCCCTTGGTCGAGCTCGCCGGCCAGGCCCGGCTCGGCGGCGATGACCTGGTCCCACGCCGACTCCACGAGCGACCTCGCGGTGTCGGGGTCGCGCCGGACGGCGGGCAGTCCGTAGAGCTGCTCGAGGGCGGCATGCACCACCGATCCGCGCAGCTGCGCCGCCGACGGCGCCTCCGGCAAGCGGTCGATCGCGCGGAACCGATACAGCAGCGGGCACTGCTTGAAATCGGCCGCCCGCGACGGTGACAGCGCCGGCCGTGCCGCACCACCCGCCGGCGAGGACACCTGAGCCTGGACGTCCATTGGTGGTCAGCCCCTTGTCCCGGTCGGTGACGCCTCGTAGGGGTGGACGCGGTATCGGGTCGCCCGCCGACCCCGACGCTTCGTTGGGCTGTGGAGCCGGGCAGTCGGCCCGCCGCGGGTCTCCGGCCTGGGAGGGTCATCTACTGTCGCGTTGCGCATGCCGGTCAGAATTTCGGTTCCAGTGAAACCGATGCCCCCAGGTGACCCGCCCGATGGATTGGTACAGATTCGGTCGGAGGGCAAGCGAAATGGGTTACCCGGGCAAGCGGAAGGCGGTGCCGGCAGCTGCGCGGGCACACCCCACCTGCGCGAGGACCTCACCCGCGAGCGCGGCCGATACTGGCAGCGGCTGGAAAATCTGCACGGGGCCGCGTTGATCGAGGGGTCGGTCCTGGCGTCCCGGGCTCCGACACGATGTCGATGCGCGACATGGTTGAGGCGCTGATCTCCGGGCAACGCGATGCGCGGCCGGCCGAGCCGGCGCGGGGAATGCGGAAGACGATGCGGGCCAAATCTGCGGGACCGAGCACCGCGCTCGACCGGCGCTTCGATGACCATCACGCCGAACCGGCCCGATAGTCCTGTCCGACTCGCGCGACGCAACATGCCCGCAGCTTAGGGCTGGGGGCTGACAACCCCGGGCACCGGTCGCGGCGAGCCGGCTGGCACGCTGGACGCCGTGTCTGCAACCGGCCCGTTCACCGTTGGGGAACGCGTCCAGCTCACCGACGCCAAGGGTCGGCGCTACACGATGCTGCTCACGCCCGGTAGCGAGTTCCACACCCACCGCGGCGCGATCACGCACGACGCGGTGATCGGGCTGGAACAGGGCAGCGTGGTGAAGTCCAGCAGCGGCGCCCTGTTCCTGGTGATGCGCCCACTGCTGGTCGACTACGTGATGTCGATGCCCCGCGGACCACAGGTGATCTATCCCAAGGACGCCGCCCAGATCGTGCACGAGGGCGACATCTTCCCCGGCGCCCGGGTGTTGGAGGCCGGCGCCGGGTCCGGCGCGCTGACCTGCTCGCTGCTGCGCGCGGTCGGCGCCGCGGGACGCGTCGTCTCCTATGAGCTGCGCGCCGACCATGCCGAGCACGCCCGGCGAAACGTGTCGGTGTTCTTCGGTCAGGCTCCCGAAAACTGGCAGCTGATCATCGGCGACGTCGCGGACTCCGATCTGCCCGACGGCGCGTTCGACCGGGCGGTGCTGGACATGCTCGCGCCGTGGGAGGTGCTGGACGCGGTGTCGCGACTGGTGGTCGCGGGCGGGGTGCTGATCGTTTACGTCGCCACCGTGCCGCAGCTGTCAAAGGCGGTGGAGGCGCTGCGGGCTCAGCAACGCTGGACCGAGCCGCGGGCCTGGGAGACGCTGCAGCGCGGCTGGAATGTCGTCGGCCTGGCCGTGCGGCCGCAGCACACGATGCGTGGGCACACGGCGTTCCTGATTGCGACGCGGCGACTCGCTGCCGGCGCCGTCGCCCCGGCGCCGCTGGGCCGCAAGCGCCCAGGCCGCGACGGCTAGCGGACCTGACCTGGACCTGGATGATCTCTGCGGCGTGTGCGTTCGGTGCAGTGATCGGCACCGAGGTCGTCGATTTGGCTAGTCGTCCCAATCCTCGCTGCGATGCAGCCCGCGTCGCACCGACAGCAACTCGAACTCGGGATGCGCGGCGACCAGGCGTTCGGCCGCGTCGAGGACGGCGACCGCATGGCGGCGATCGCCGGAGACCACCGCCATACCGATGCCCGCCCGCCGGTGCAGTTCGGCTGAACCGGTCTCGGCCGCCGACACGCTGAACTTGCGCTGCAGTTCGGCGACGACGGGGCGAATCGCCGACCGTTTCTGCTTGAGGGACCGCACATCGCCCAGCAGCACGTCGAACTCGAGCCAGCCGATCCACACGCCGCAGGTCACCCCGGCGGCGTCGTTGGGCTCGGCGGTTCGGCGGCCGGTGACGGTGGCGGCGCGGGAGCCGCCGAGTTGCCCAGGGCCAGCAGTATCTCCGCGGTTCGCTGCGACAATTGCCAGCCGCCCTGGACCGGGTTGAACTCCATCGGGAAGATGAAGTTGCCGTTGTCGGGCTTGGCGGTGTTGACCCTGATGGTCGCTGTCACGTTCGACGGGTTCTTGTCCGACCATGCCAGGTCGTTCGCCACGAAGGTCATCGGCAGGTAGCCGTTGTCGCGCAGCGCGGCGGCGAACTTGTCCAGCGTGCCCGCGCTCTCCGGGGTGGCGCCTTCGATGAGGTTGACCTTGTTGGAGCCCGACACGTCCGGGTCGGCCAGGCGGCTGAGCACACCGGTCAGGGCGTCCGGCGCCGGCAGCGGAACGGTCGGGGCAGCGGCCACCGGACTCGAAGTCGGGGGGAGCGCTGCCGGCGTGGACGACGACGCGATCTTGGGCTGGCTGGGCGAACACGCCGAAAGGCCGAACGCCGCCGCGACCGCGGCGGCGCCCAGCGCTTCGTACAGGTGTCGATGCATCCGATCGATCGGGCTCGCTATGAGTTCAGGCCGCCGCGCGGGTGGTCACGCGCGGCCGACGTCACACGGGCGGCTGCCGCGGCGGCGACCGTGGTTAGGCTCCTGGCGAGGGATTTTGTAGTCACGCCTTTCCTTTTTGATCGGCCTGGCTGCAAGCCGACATTACCAGCGGGATCATAGTTTTAACTTCTGTCGTGATTGGGATTCCCACATGAAGCGCCAATCGCCGGTAGCGTTGAAGTGTCCGCTGCACCAAACCTGGGTGCGGGAAAGGAGCGCAACATGGGTGAGTCAGAGCGTTCTGAAGTATTCGGTCCCCCTCGAGGGTCCGACCTGTCCAGCGGCGATGCCGCCGAACTAGAAGAACTCCGTCGCGAGGCAGCGTTGCTGCGCGAGCAACTCGAGCATGCGGTTGACTCGCGTGGCGGTGCACGTTCAGCGCGTGATGTGCACCAACTGGAGGCCCGCATCGACTCGCTTGCGGCGCGCAACTCCAAGTTGATGGAGACTCTCAAAGAGGCCCGCCAGCAACTGCTGGCGTTGCGCGAGGAAGTCGACCGGCTCGGACAACCACCCAGCGGCTACGGCGTCCTGCTGGCCGCACACGACGACGAGACGGTTGACGTGTTCACCTCGGGCCGCAAGATGCGACTGACCTGCTCGCCCAACATCGACGTCGGGGCGCTGCGGAAGGGCCAGACGGTTCGGCTCAACGAGGCCCTGACCGTCGTGGAGGCCGGGACGTTCGAATCGGTCGGGGAGATCTCTACGTTGCGGGAGGTGCTGGCCGACGGTCGCCGTGCCCTGGTCGTCGGGCATGCCGATGAGGAACGGATCGTGTGGCTGGCCGAGCCGTTGGTCGCGGAGGACCTGCCGGACGGTGTGCCCGACGCCCTCAACGACGACACCACACCGCGCAAGCTTCGCCCGGGTGACTCGTTGCTGGTCGACACCAAGGCCGGCTATGCCTTCGAGCGCATCCCCAAGGCCGAGGTCGAAGACCTGGTGCTGGAAGAGGTGCCCGACGTCAGCTACCAGGACATCGGTGGGCTGACCCGCCAGATCGAGCAGATCCGCGACGCGGTGGAGCTGCCGTTCCTGCACAAAGAGTTGTACCGGGAGTACGCGTTGCGCCCACCCAAGGGTGTGTTGCTCTACGGTCCGCCGGGTTGCGGTAAAACGTTGATCGCCAAGGCGGTGGCCAATTCCCTGGCCAAGAAGATGGCCGAGGTCCGCGGCGACGACGCCCGTGACGCCAAGTCGTACTTCTTGAACATCAAGGGCCCCGAGCTGCTCAACAAGTTCGTCGGCGAGACGGAGCGCCACATCCGGCTGATCTTCCAGCGCGCCCGCGAGAAGGCGTCGGAGGGAACGCCGGTGATCGTGTTCTTCGACGAGATGGACTCGATCTTCCGCACCCGCGGCACCGGGGTGTCCTCGGATGTGGAGACGACGGTCGTCCCGCAGCTGCTCAGCGAGATCGACGGGGTGGAGGGCCTCGAGAACGTGATCGTGATCGGCGCCTCCAACCGTGAGGACATGATCGACCCCGCGATCCTGCGGCCGGGGCGCCTCGACGTCAAGATCAAGATCGAGCGGCCGGACGCCGAAGCGGCACAGGACATCTTCTCGAAGTACCTGACCGAACGGCTGCCCGTGCACGCCGACGACCTGGCCGAGTTCGATGGCGACCGGGCGGGCTGCATCAAGGCGATGATCGAGAAGGTCGTCGACCGGATGTACGCCGAGATCGACGACAACCGGTTCCTTGAGGTCACCTACGCCAACGGCGACAAGGAAGTCATGTACTTCAAGGACTTCAACTCCGGGGCGATGATCCAGAATGTCGTCGACCGGGCGAAGAAGAACGCGATCAAGTCGGTGCTGGAAACGGGCCAGCCGGGTCTGCGCATCCAACACCTGCTCGACTCGATCGTCGACGAGTTCGCCGAAAACGAGGACCTGCCCAACACCACCAACCCCGACGACTGGGCGCGGATCTCGGGCAAGAAGGGGGAGCGGATCGTCTACATCCGCACCCTGGTCACCGGCAAGAGTTCGAGCGCGTCGCGGGCCATCGACACCGAGTCGAACCTGGGCCAGTACCTGTAGGCGGCCAGTCGAGAGGTGAACCGCCCACTCGACACCCGCGCTCTAGGTGGGCGGCTCGCGTCTCGGTGAATGAATAGCCGTCGCTTGAACGAGCCTGGATGAGCTTGGCCGGCATCCCCGGCCTGGCCGGCACCCCCAGCTCGCCGCGGACTGACGCGCGCTTCCGCGGCCTGTTAGTTAGCTCTGTCTTCGGCCTCTGTCTTGGCTAAGTCATCGCGCCTGTCACCGCGCCGCTGATGTGTTACTGCCATTTCGCAGCCGCTTTGCGACGCCATTTTTTGCCGGACATGCCAATTTCCGTGCGCGTTCCAAGACATCCGATGAAAATTAGCGGATGGCCAGTACCAACGCGCCCGAGCATTGACGATATGGGTTTGGACTTCCCTGGGCCCCTCGCCTCTCGTAAGGCGCGCCGAAATCGGTTGCGGTTGCGGGCCGACGCCGGGAACGGATTTTACGGTGAACACCAGGTTCGACTGCTGCGAACCTACTTGGGCGCGACCACATTCCTCTACACCTACGGCGTGGTGTTCGGCAATCTGATTCCGGTCCACCACGGCATGGCAGGGGGAAATCCCGCGGGGGGAATCGCGGCGGTTGTCCTTGGCATCGCGGCGCTGGCGTGGCTGGCCATGCGGCCCGACAAACCCGCGCCGGCAACGGCGGCGGCGATCGCGGCCACGCCCCTCGTGATGGCCTTTCACCACGCGATGACCGCCGAATTCGCCTGCCTCATCGCGCCGATGTTTCTGGCGATGTATCTGCGTGCGTTTTGCTCGCCGCGCCGCGGCGCAGCGCTGGTCGGCGTACTCACCGGCGCGTGTGTCGTCGCGCTTGCATTTGCACAGGCGGCCCGCTTCTACCTCGACTACCTCATCTTCGTGACCGCCATCGTCGGGTCCGCCGAGTCCTTCGGGCTGGTGACGCGCACCCTGGTGGCCGCGGCGTGCACCGACCCCTTGACCGGACTGCTCAACCGCGCCGGCTGGGAGATCGCCATCGGCGATCTGCTAGCGCGATCACGGGCGAGTGCGGTCACCGTGACCGTTGTCGCGGTCGACATCGACAACTTCAAACAGATCA
>JAQTVU010000049.1 GCA_028706695.1 Mycobacterium sp. | reverse complement strand
GACCCTGGCCGAGCTGGCCATCAAGGGCGACAGCACGCTGGAATCCATTTTTCCGCCCAAGGACGAGATGCCGGAATGGGCGACGTTCGACGAGGACCTGATCGACATGGAGGAAAGCTCCGCGGGGCTCCCCGCCGCGGCGCCCGGGGACACCGACCGGCTGACCGAGGGCCGATACGCCCTGTACTCGCTGGCCGACGCGGCCGCCGACGCATCGACGCAGCCCGCCGGGCCGTCGGCGACGGTCCGCGAGCCGCCGGTCCCGGAGCCGCCGGTGGCGGCCGAGATCGACTATTCGGCGCTGACGCTGGCCCAGCTGCGGGCCAGGCTGCAATCGCTGGGCGTCGAGGAACTCGAGGCCCTGCTGGCCTACGAACAGGCCACCGCTGCGCGCGCCCCGTTCCAGACGTTGCTCGCCAACAGGATCACCCGCGCGAACGCCAAGTGACACGAGCGGCGGCGGAGCCGAACTCGGCCGAGAACCCCTTCCCCGTTCGCGCGGTGGCGGTCCGCGTCGCGGGCTGGATCGACCGGCTGGGCACGGTCTGGGTGGAGGGGCAGTTGGCCCAGATCAACATCCGGGCCGACTCCAAGACGGTGTTCATGGTGCTGCGCGACCCGGCCGCCGACATGTCGCTGACCGTGACGTGTCCGCGTGAGCTGGTTCACAGCGCGCCGGTGAAGTTGGCCGAAGGCGCGCAGGTCGTGGTGTGCGGCAAGCCCTCCTTCTACACTGGGCGGGGCACGTTCTCGTTGCGTCTCAGCGAGATTCGTCCGGTTGGTGTCGGGGAGCTGCTGGCCCGCATCGAGCGGCTGCGCCGGCTGCTGGCCGCCGAAGGGCTGTTCGATCCCCGGCTCAAACGCCCGATCCCGTTCCTGCCGAACATGATCGGGCTGATCACCGGCCGGGCGAGCGCCGCCGAACACGACGTGACGACGGTGGCGGCCGCGCGCTGGCCCGCGGTGCGTTTCGCGGTGCGCAACACCGCCGTGCAGGGACCCAACGCGGTCGCGCAGATCGTCGAGGCGCTCGCCGCCCTCGACCGCGACTCCGCGGTCGACGTGATTGTGCTGGCCCGCGGCGGCGGCAGCGTCGAGGACCTGTTGCCGTTCTCCGACGAGACGCTGTGCCGGGCGATCGCGGCGTGCCGCACACCGGTGATCAGCGCGGTCGGTCACGAACCCGACAACCCGCTGTGTGACCTGGTCGCCGACCTGCGCGCGGCCACCCCCACCGACGCGGCCAAGACAGTGGTGCCCGACACCGCCGCCGAGCGGCAACTGCTCGACGAGTTGCGCCGGCGCGGCGCGCAGGCGCTGCGCAATTGGGTGTCGCGCGAACAACGGGCGCTGACCCAGCTGCGCAGCCGTCCGGTGCTGGCCGAGCCGTTGACGGCCATCACGGCGCGGGCCGCCGAGATTCACCGTGTGCGGTCGGCGATCCGCCGCGACATCGCGCGGCTGGTGGTGGCCGAGACCGAACGCATCGGCCACCTGGGTGCGCGGCTGGCGACGTTGGGCCCGGCCGCCACCCTGGCCCGCGGCTACGCCGTGGTTCAGACCGTTTCCGGTGCCGGGCCCGCGGCGGTGCTGCGGTCGGTCGGCGACGCACCGGCGGGCACCCGGCTGCGGATCCGGGTTGCCGACGGCGCGGTGGCCGCGGTGAGCGAGGGGCAGACCGATGGCGGCTGACGACGACGGCAGCGCAGACCGAACTGTTACGCCCGTCAGTCGGCTCGGCTACGAGGCATGCCGGGACGAACTGATCGAGGTCGTGCGGCTTCTGGAGCAGGGCGGGCTGGACCTCGACGCGTCACTGACGCTGTGGGAAAGGGGGGAACAGCTGGTGAAACGATGCGAGGAACACTTGGCCGGCGCCCGCCAGCGCATCGAGGACGCGCTGGCAGCGGGACGGGACGACGAGACCTGAACGAGGCCTGAACGGAGCCTGGGCGGGAAGCCGTGTTGAGCCGCCGCCAGCCGGGACGCGGCCGAGCGCTGGTTTCGATGACGCATCGCGGGTTGGTCGGCGCGCCTTCTTCTTGGTGACGACGCTGCCGCCTCCCGCCAGCTGCCCTAGCTAGCGGGCCCGTAGCGGTTGCTGCGATTGGGTCGCCGACGCCAACGTGCGAAACTCGTCGCTGCTTCCGGCCCCGGTCACGGCGATCTGGGCGGCGCCGCCCGGGCCGGTTAGCCTGGTGGTCCATATCGGCTCGGTGTCGGCACCCTTCTGCCCGGGGCCCTGGTAGACGACCCAGTCGATGCCGGAGACGTCGACCGATCCGGTCGGGTAGGAGCCGGGGTGGATGGAGCCGGCCAGCTTGTCCTCGTCGGCGTTGCTCTGGGTCAGGCTCAGATACATCCCGGTGGGGCTGATGTATCCCACCACGGAGGTGACCGCGTTCACCCGCTGGCCGGTCGCGGGGTCGGTGCGCCCGTTTTCGATGTGCCCGCGGCCGCCGGAGTTTGGACGCCAGCCCGCGGGCAACGGCGGTAGGCGGATGGGGAAACCGAGCGCCTGGGCATCCGCCCGCAGCGCCGCCGCCGCGTTGTAGGACGGGATCACCGTCTTGTTCGCGGCGCCGGGCTGAAAGGAGCACATCCCGACCATGCCCGCCAGCACGATGCAGCCGAGGACCAGCGGCATCAGCGACCAGAACATGTCGCGACCGTCCTGCAGCAGCCGCGGTTTCGCCGGCCTGGGCGCCCCGGCCGGCTCGCCGGTCAGCTCGGCATCGCCCTGCGGTTTCTCGCGCACCCCACGAGTATTCCAGCCGGCGTCCGGCAGCTGCCGCCCAGCTCCGGCCGACCCGGAGGCTTCTGCGACAATCGACAACTATGACAGTTGAGGGCAACCACTCGTCGGCATCCGGCTCCTCGCAGGTCGCCGCTGTCCGCGGCGCTCCGTCGCGGGCGCGGCCGCGCGGCGAAGCGCCCGACCGCAACCTGGCACTGGAACTGGTGCGCGTCACCGAGGCCGGCGCCATGGCCGCCGGCCGCTGGGTGGGCCGGGGCGACAAGGAGGGCGGCGACGGGGCCGCCGTCGACGCCATGCGGGAACTGGTCAACTCGGTGTCGATGCGCGGCGTCGTGGTCATCGGCGAAGGCGAGAAAGACCATGCGCCGATGCTCTACAACGGCGAGGAGGTCGGCAACGGCGACGGGCCGGAGTGCGATTTCGCCGTCGACCCGATAGACGGCACCACCCTGATGAGCAAGGGCATGCCCAACGCGATCTCGGTGCTGGCCGTGGCCGAGCGCGGCGCGATGTTCGACCCGTCGGCGGTCTACTACATGAACAAGATCGCCGTGGGCCCCGAGGCCGCGCACGTGCTGGACATCACCGCCCCGATCGGCGAGAACATCCGTGCGGTCGCCAAGGTAAAGAACCTGTCGGTGCGGGACATGACCGTGTGCATCCTGGACCGGCCCCGCCACGCGCAGCTCATCGACGAGGTGCGGGCCACCGGGGCACGGATCCGGCTGATCACCGACGGAGACGTGGCCGGCGCGATCTCGGCCTGCCGGCCCCATTCCGGCACCGACATGCTGGCGGGCATCGGCGGCACCCCGGAAGGCATCATCGCCGCCGCGGCGATCCGCTGCATGGGCGGCGCGATCCAGGCGCAGCTGGCGCCCGTGAACGACGCCGAGCGCCAGAAGGCCATCGACGCGGGCTACGACCTCGACCGGGTGCTGACCACCGACGACCTGGTGTCGGGTGAGAACGTGTTCTTCTGCGCCACCGGGGTGACCAACGGTGACCTGCTGAGCGGGGTGCAGTACTATCCCGGCGGCTGCACGACCCAGTCGATCGTGATGCGGTCGAAGTCGGGCACCGTGCGGATGGTCGAGGCCTACCACCGTCTTTCGAAGATCAGCGAATACTCCGCCATCGACTTCACCGGCGACAGCAGCGCCGCCTACCCCCTGCCCTGACCGAATCGCGAGTCATCTACCAGCGAGGACTGCTCAGCTATGGCCGACAGCGCCGACGCCGAATATCGCATCGAACGCGACACCATGGGCGAGGTCCGGGTGCCCGCAACAGCCTTGTGGCGGGCGCAGACCCAGCGTGCCGTGGAGAACTTCCCGATCTCCGGACGCGGCCTGGAGCGCACCCAGATCCGTGCGCTGGGCCTGCTGAAGGTCGCCTGCGCGCAGGTGAACAAGGACCTCGGGTTGCTGCCCCCGGAGAAGGCGGACGCGATCATCGCGGCGGCGGCCGAGGTCGCCGAGGGCCGCCACGACGACCAGTTCCCCATCGATGTCTTCCAGACCGGCTCGGGCACCAGCTCCAACATGAACACCAACGAGGTGATCGCTTCGATCGCGGCCAGGTCCGGGATCACGGTGCACCCCAATGACGACGTCAACATGTCGCAGTCGTCCAACGACACCTTTCCCACCGCCACCCATCTCGCGGCCACCGAAGCCGCGGTGTGCCACCTCGTCCCCGCCCTACAGGTGCTGTACCAGGCGCTGGCGACCAAGGCCGACGAATGGCGGACGGTGGTGAAGTCCGGCCGGACGCATCTGATGGACGCCGTGCCGGTGACGCTGGGCCAGGAGTTCGGCGGCTATGCCCGCCAAATCGAGGCCGGGATCGAGCGAGTGCGCGCCACGCTGCCGCGGTTGGGTGAGCTGGCCATCGGCGGCACCGCGGTGGGCACCGGCCTGAACGCCCCGAAGAACTTCGGCAGCAAGGTGGTCGCGGTGCTGGTCGAGCAGACCGGTCTGTCCGAATTACGCACGGCGGCAAACTCTTTCGAGGCCCAGGCGGCACGTGACGGGCTGGTGGAGGCGTCCGGGGCGCTGCGCACCGTCGCGGTGTCGCTGACGAAGATCGCCAACGACGTGCGCTGGATGGGTTCGGGCCCGCTGACCGGCCTGGCCGAAATCCAGCTGCCCGACCTGCAGCCGGGCAGCTCGATCATGCCGGGCAAGGTCAACCCCGTTTTGCCGGAAGCGGTTACCCAGGTCGCCGCGCAGGTGATCGGCAACGACGCGGCGGTGACCTGGGGCGGCGCCAACGGCGCCTTCGAGCTGAACGTCTACATCCCGATGATGGCCCGCAACATCCTCGAGTCGTTCAAGCTGCTGACCAACGTGTCACAGCTGTTCGCGGAGCGCTGCATCGTCGGGCTGCAGGCCAACGTGGAGCGGCTACGCGAGCTGGCCGAGTCGTCGCCGTCGATCGTGACACCGTTGAACTCGGCCATCGGCTATGAGGAGGCCGCCGCGGTGGCCAAGCAGGCGCTCCGGGAGCGCACCACGATCCGCCAGGCCGTCATCGACCGCGGCCTGATCGGCGACACGCTCTCGATCGAGGAGCTGGACCGTCGTCTCGACGTGCTGGCGATGGCCCGGGTCGACGCGGGGGCCACCCCGGACGGGTCCTGACCCGCCCGGGTCCGCGACGCGGGCCGCCTCGCGGCGCCCGCGGGCGAGCGCGACCGGTCCCCGCCCACGCCGCTTGCCCATCCGGGACCGATACCTGATCACGGGCAGGATGAAACCCCGGCGTTCACGGGGTCGCCGCGAGCCGAGTCGAGCGAACCGGGCAACCCACCGCCGGTCGATCTAACCTAACTAGGCACCGTTGTTGGGCCCGCCCGGGTTCTGCCCCGGGATGTCGGTGATCGGGAAGTTGGGCATCGGCTTGGGCGACGGCGTGTTGGGCAGCCGCGGGATGTCGCTCGCCGGGATGTCGTGCAGGTCGTCGACGGGTGGTCCGTTTTCCCGGCCGCCGTAGCTGCTGCCGGGCGCCCGCGGCCCGAGCAGCTCACTCACCGTCACCAGGTGGTAGCCGTTGGCCTTGAGCACCGGGATGAACTGGTACACCAGGTCGACGGTGCTCGAGTAGGTGTCGTGGAACAACACCACTGAGCCCGGCTTGATGTGCGTCATCAGCATGTAACGTGTCGCCGCCGTGTCGGAGTCGTTGATCCAGTCGAACGGTATGACGTTCCAGAGAATTTCGGCCAAGCCGTACCGGGCGGCGGTCTGGCGCACCGCTTCGTTGGACAGGCCGCCGGCCGGCCGGTAGAGGGTCGGTGCCCGCCCGGTCGCGGCGGTGATCGCGTCGCTGGCGCGGGAGAACTGACCGGCGATGTCCTGCGCGGGGATCGTCGCCATGTTGGGATGCTCCCAGGTATGGTTGCCGATCTCCATGCCCGCGTCGGCGATGCGCCTGGCCCCCGCCGGGTCGGCCGCCACCTTGTTGCCGATCAGGAAGAACGTGGCCTTGGCGTCGTTGTCCCGCAGGACCTGCAGCAGCCGGGCGTCGAACGGGCTCGGCCCGTCGTCGAACGTCAGCGCCACGCACTTGACCACCGCGCAACCGAGGTTCTCGGCGCGGGTCACGTGGCCGGTGAGGCCGCCGACGACCAGCACGGCACCGGCCGCCGCGACACCGAAAACGGTCCGCCAGTAGCGCCAGGCCTGGCTGTCGGGTCGTTTCGGCACGCTGGCAGCTTACCGACCCGCACGCTCAGCGCGGTCCGGCGATCTCCTCGAGCATCTCGGTGACCAGGGCGGCGACCGGCGAGCGCTCGCTGCGCAGCAGGGTGATGTGGGCGAACAGCGGGTGCCCCTTGAGCTTCTCGATGACCGCCGCGACCCCGTCGTGGCGGCCCACCCGCAGGTTGTCGCGCTGGGCGATGTCGTGGGTCAGCACCACCCGGGAACCCGTGCCCAGCCGCGACAGCACGGTCAGCAGCACGTTGCGCTCCAGTGACTGCGCCTCGTCGACGATGACGAACGAGTCATGCAGCGAGCGACCCCGGATGTGCGTCAGCGGAAGCACCTCTAGCATGCCCCGGGACAGGACCTCGTCGAGCACCGCCGGGCTGGCCAGGCCCTCGAGAGTGTCGAACACGGCCTGCGCCCACGGGCCCATTTTGTCGCTCTCGCTGCCGGGCAGGTAACCCAACTCCTGGCCGCCGACGGCATACAGCGGGCGGAACACCACCACCTTGCGGTGCGTCCGCCGCTCCAGCACCGCTTCCAGGCCCGCGCACAACGCCAACGCCGACTTGCCGGTGCCGGCCTTGCCGCCCAGCGACACGATGCCCACCGACTCGTCGAGCAACAGGTCGAGCGCCACCCGCTGCTCGGCCGAACGGCCCCGTAGCCCGAACACCTCGCGGTCGCCACGAACCAGCTGGACGCGCTTGGCCGGGGTAACCCGGCCCAGCGCGTGCGAGCTACCGCCGAGCAACCGAACCCCCGTGTGGCAGGGCAATTCTCGCGCCTCGGCCAGGTCGATCTCACCGTCGGCGAACAGCGCGTCGATGTCCTCGGCGGCGGTCTCGAGCTCGTGCATCCCCGACCAGCCGGAGGCCACGACGTCCTGCGCGTGGTACTCGTCGGCGGCCAAGCCCACCGCAGCCGCCTTGACGCGAAGCGGAATGTCCTTGCTTACCAAGGTAACCCGTCGACCTTCGGCGGCGAGGTTGGCGGCACAGCTGAGGATCCGGGAGTCGTTGCTGTCGGTGCGAAAGCCCGCGGGCAGCACCGACGCGTCGGTGTGGTTCAGCTCGACGTGCAGCGTGCCCCCTTGTGTCCCAACCGGAATGGGTTGGTCCAGCCGTCCGTGCTCAAGGCGCAGGTCATCGAACAGACGCAACGCCTGGCGCGCGAACCAACCCAGCTCGTGGTGGTGGCGTTTGGCCTCCAATTCGCTGATCACCACGAGCGGAACCACCACCTCGTGCTCGGCGAACCGACCACACGCCCACGGGTCGGACAGCAGCACGGAGGTGTCGAGAACGTAGGTCCGGATATCGGTCACGTAGCGCTCCTCGAGCGGGGAAGGCCCGCGCGGCCCCGCACAGGCATTTCGGCGAGAGCCGCGACACCAGGACCGGGGCCGGTCCTCCCCTTGCCGTGACGAGAGGTGCCGCCCTGGCAGCTGAGCTTTTCGCTGACCATCACCGATGACGCTACTCTCGTGGCCGCGGGGCCGGCATGCAGGCTCGCCGAACCAACGCGCCGGCGGGTCAAGGCGGCGTTAATCGAGGAGCAGGTGTTTCAGCGCCGGCTCGTCGGTCAGGCCCCATCCGGCGATGCGGTCCGAGATCACCCGCCGCAGCTGGTCCGGCCCGAAAATGCCTGCCTGGGCGACGTTTTCCACCTTGTCCCGGTAGGCGTCGATGTCGGCGCCGACAACCTGCAGGTCGGCCGCGCGGGCGGCGATCGCCGCGACCGTCTCGTTGCGGGTGTAGTCCAGGCAGTGTGCGACCAAATTCGAGAAGAACAGCTCGTGACGGGCTTCGTCACCGGCGATCCGGTCGACCAGTCCGGCCAACACGGGCTCCTCGACTCGCGCCGCGAGGTTGCCGCAGAAAACGGCGTGGCTGCGCTCGGTGAACGCCATGTACACCAGGGTCTCGACTTGCGAATACATGTCGCCGCGGTAGCCCTTCATCACATGCTGGACCCGTGCCTCCTCGTTGGCGGTCGGGTCGACCTCCCGGGTCACCACCAGGTACTCGCGCAGCGCGATGGCGTGCAGATGCTCCTCGGCGGTCCACCGGCCCAGCCAGCGGCCCCACCACTCCTCGAGGATGAAGTGCTCGACGAGCTCACGGTGGTGCCCGGCGAGGTTGTCCTTGAGCAGCAGCATGATTTCGCAGGCATCCGTGATCGGCTTGGGCAGCGTCACCTGCGACGCATCCCAGTCGCGGCCGCCGAGGAAGGCGAAGTTCTCCCCGCGTTCGAACGGCACGTAGTCGTGGGCGAACCACAACTCCTCGGTGTTGAGATGCCGGTCCATGTTGATTTCGACGACGGGCTCGAGTTCCAGTGTCAGCGCGCTAGGAACAGGTTTCTGTGCCATGGGGTAACTGTAACCCGCGTACACAGGTTCGTGAAAGCAATGGCTCGTGTCGCGGCGGAATAGTGACTTTGGTCCTTTCCGGGCCTGTTCCGGGCCCGTTCCGGGGTCTTTCCGGGCCTGTTCCGGGCCTTTTCCCCGCTCAGCCGGCCGTGCCCCGGCGGTCGGCCAGCGTCCAATCCTCGATGCCCTCGTAGAGCGGGAAGCTTCGGGTCAGCCGCGTCACCCGTTCCCGCAGCGCAGGCACGTCCACATTCTTGCCGCCCGCCAGCGCCGTGGCGATGATGTCGCCGACCTCGCTGAACTCCGCGTCCCCGAAACCCCGGGTGGCC
>JAQTVU010000048.1 GCA_028706695.1 Mycobacterium sp. | reverse complement strand
TCGTTCTCCGCGAAGATCGCCTCCAGCACCTCGACACGCTGTTTTCCCGTCGCATAGCGGCCGTGATCGCCGTGCTCGGGCTCGTGGGTGTGCACGGTGCCGTCGCCGTGCCGGTGGAACCTACCCATGGTCAGATCGATCCATCGCGAACGCCTTTCATGAGACATCCGGACCTTTCATGAGACATCCAGGGAGGTCACCAGGAATTCGTTGCCGCGTAGCACTGCCACGTCGGTGCTGTCGCAGCGCGGACACCAAATGGACCACGCCGACGTGATCTGCGACTGCCGCCCGCACGCATGGCACTCCACCTCGGCGCCCACCCACTCGAACTCCAGTTCGGCGTCGGGCATGTTCGCCGAATCCCGGACCAGTGTCCAGCAGAACGACAGCGATTCGGGCACCACCTGCCGCAGCGCCCCGACCCGCACCCGCACCACGTCGACATGGCGGCCGTCGGCGTGGGCTTTGACCACACCGGCGATCGCCTCACACAGTGACAGCTCATGCATCGCTGCTCACCGGTGTCCGCTTGCCGCCCGACGGCTCGGCCGAAGCGCTGGGGAACCCATGGGCACTTTCTTACACCCCAAGGCGCGGTTCGAGTGCTGTTGCGCGCAATCGGCTCGCAAGGCGGCACCGGCACCGGGACCGGCCTACACCCTGGCATGGGGCACGCGTCGGACGCCGACCACGCCAGGGCGGTGACGGAAAATGCCCGGCGGTAGGTGACGTTTGCCCTGCCGGCCAGTTCGGCCGGTGCGACGCCCGACGGCGACCGGCAGGTGCGCGGACCGGCTCGCACCGCACCCACCTGGATTCGCGGCCCCCTCCACCGCGGCAATTGGTGCGGCCATAACGACACCATCAGCCCGCCGGTGAGCCGGCGAGGTGATCCGTCAGGACGGGTTCCACGCCGCGTCAGCGTGCACCCTCGCCCCCGCCCTCCCGCAGGGAGACGGGCCGCAGCGGGGGGTGCGCCGCACAACGAGCCGGATGCGGGGGACCTGTGCCGGTTACCACGGCCTGCTCAAGGGCCCGCTCGACCGGTTTTGCCGAACCGGGAGGCGCACCTCGTCACGGGGCCCATACCCGCCGGGATAGCCTGGCACCGGCACCGCCGAAGGAAGGACGACCGATCCAGTGTCGAAGCCAGCCGGAACCGCGCGGACCGATGTGGTCCTGGTGGGTGCGGGCGTCATGAGCGCCACGCTGGGCGCGTTGCTGCGGCGGCTGGAGCCGGACTGGTCGATCACCCTGATCGAACGGCTCGACGCCGTCGCCGCCGAAAGCAGCGGCCCATGGAACAACGCCGGCACCGGACACTCCGCGCTGTGCGAGTTGAACTACACCCCGCAGAACCCCGACGGCTCGATCGACATCGCCAAAGCGGTCCACGTCAACGAGCAGTTCCAGGTGACCCGCCAATTCTGGGCCTACGCCGTCGAACACGGCATCCTGGCCGACCGCGGCTTCCTCAACCGCATTCCGCACGTGAGCTTCGTGCACGGGGCGGCCGGCGTCGACTACCTGCGGCGGCGGCGGCAGGCGCTGGCCGGCAACCCGCTGTTCGCGGGCATCGAATTGATCGACGACGCCGACGAGTTCGCCCGCCGGCTGCCGCTGATGGCCGCCAACCGCGACTTCTCCGAACCCGTCGCCCTCAACTGGGCCGCCGACGGTACCGACGTCGATTTCGGGGCGTTGTCGCGACAGCTCATCGGGTTCTGCGTGCGCAACGGCACCACCGCGTTGTTCGGCCACGAGGTCCGTAGCCTGGCCCGCCAGGCCGACGGCAGCTGGACGCTGCTGATCGGCAATCGGCGCACCGGCGAAAAGCGCAGGCTCAACGCCAAATTCGTGTTCGTCGGCGCCGGCGGTGACGCGCTGCCGCTGCTGCAGAGGTCCGGCATCGGGGAGGTCAAAGGCTTTGCCGGCTTCCCGATCGGCGGGCGATTCCTGCGCGCGGGCAACCCCGCCTTGACTGCCAGGCATCGGGCCAAGGTGTACGGCGTTCCGGCGTCGGGCGCCCCGCCGCTGGGGGCGCTGCACTTGGACCGGCGCCTGATCAACGGAACGCCGTGGCTGGTGTTCGGGCCCTACGCCGGCTGGTCGCCGAAGTTCCTGAAACATGGCCGCGTCACCGATCTGCCTCGTTCGGTCAAGCCCGACAACCTGTTGTCGATGCTCGGTGTGGGCCTCACCGAGCTGACGCTGGTCAACTATCTGATCGGCCAGCTGCGGCTCTCCGCACCGGACCGCGTCCGCATGCTACGCGAATTCGTGCCCGCCGCAGTGGATTCCGACTGGGAGCTGACGGTGGCCGGCCAGCGGGTGCAGGTGATCCGCCGGGACAGCCGCAAAGGCGGCGTGCTTGAGTTCGGCACCACCCTGCTGTGCGGCGTCGACGGCAGCATCGCGGGGCTGCTGGGCGGCTCGCCGGGAGCGTCGACGGCCGTGCCGATCATGCTGGACCTGCTGCAGCGGTGCTTCGCCCGCCGGTACCGGTCCTGGCTTCCGACACTCAAAGAGATGGTCCCGTCACTCGGTGCCAAGCTGTCCGACGAGCCGGCGTTGTTCGACGAGGTGTGGTCGTGGGGCAGCAGGGCGTTACAGCTGGAGGCTTCATGAGCGAATCACCGCGCCGCGTCTGGGCCAAAGACCTTGATGCGCCGACCCTTTATGAGCTGCTCAAGCTCAGGGTCGAGGTTTTCGTCGTGGAACAAGCCTGCCCGTACCCGGAACTCGACGGCCGCGACCTGCTCGCCGAGACCCGCCACTTCTGGCTGGAAGCGCCGGACGGCGAGGTGATCTGCACGCTGCGACTGATGGAAGAGCACGCCGGCGGGGAGAAGGCGTTCCGGATCGGCCGCCTGTGCACCAAACGCGGCCGGCGCGGCCAGGGCCACACCACCCGGCTGCTGCGCGCCGCGCTGGCCGAGGTGGGCGACTACCCATGCCGGATCAACGCCCAGACTTACCTGGCCGGCATGTATGCCCGGCATGGGTTCGCCCGCGACGGTGCGGATTTCCTCGACGGCGGCGTTCCGCACGTGCCGATGCTGCGGTCCGGCTCGGGTCTGGCCGTGCTGCCGTGAAGCCGTATCCGTTCAGCGCGATCGTCGGGCACGACCAGCTGCGGCTCGCGCTGCTGCTGTGCGCCGTGCGCCCCGAGATCGGCGGTGCGCTCATCCGCGGCGAGAAGGGCACCGCCAAGTCGACGGCCGTACGCGGCCTCGCGGCGCTGCTGTCCGCCGCGACCGGCGGCGCCGGTCTGGTCGAAATGCCGCTGGGCGCAACCGAAGACCGGGTGATCGGCTCGCTGGATCTGCGGCGGGTGCTGCGTGACGGCGAGCACGCCTTTTCGCCGGGACTGCTCGCCCGCGCCCACGGCGGCGTGCTCTACGTCGACGAGATCAACCTGCTGCACGACCACCTGGTCGACGTGCTGCTCGACGCGGCGGCGATGGGACGGGTGCATATCGAACGCGACGGCATCTCCCATTCGCACGAGGCGCGTTTCGTGCTGATCGGCACGATGAACCCCGAGGAGGGCGAGCTGCGTCCGCAACTGCTGGACCGGTTCGGCCTCACCGTCGACGTGCGCGCGTCGCGCGACGTCGATGTGCGTGTACAGGTCGTCCGGCAGCGGATGGCCTACGAAGCCGACCCCGACGCGTTCGCCGAGCGTCACGCGGAGGCCGACGCCGAGCTGGCCCGCCGGATCGCCGCGGCGCGTGCACGCGTCGACCGGGTAGTGTTGCCGGACAAGGAGTTACGGCGCATCGCGGCGCTGTGCGCGGCGTTCGACGTCGACGGCATGCGTGCGGATCTGGTGGTGGCCCGGACCGCCGTCGCCAACGCGGCGTGGCGGGCGGCGGACACCGTCGCGGAGCAGGACGTGCGGGTCGCGGCCGAGTTGGCGCTGCCGCACCGACGCCGCCGTGACCCGTTCGACGATCCGGGCATCGAGCGCGACCAACTCGACGAAGCCCTGGCGCGGGCCGGTGCCGATGCCGAGCCCGATCCCGACCCGCCCGGGGGCGGGGAGGTTGCGAATGAGACTGGCGCCCAAGTACCTCCGGCTCCGGCTCCGGCTCCGGCTCCGGCTCCGGCTCCGGCTCCGGCTCCGGCTCCGGCTCCGGCTCCGGCTCCGGCTCCCGCTTCGACGCCCCGACCCGCCGGCCCCCCGGCGCCGCCGGTGCAGACGTTCCGCGCCCGGGCGCTGACGGTCCCGGGGGTGGGCGGGGGCGCGCCCGGGCGGCGGTCGCGGGCCCGCAACGCCGCAGGCAGCGTCGTCGCGGCCACCGACGCCCACGACACCGGTTCCGGCGCGCACGGATTGCACCTGTTCGCGACCCTGCTGTCGGCCGCCGAGCACGCCGGCGCCGGGCCGTTGCGGCCTCGGCCCGACGACATCCGCCGGGCGGTCCGCGAGGGACGCGAAGGCAATCTGGTGATCTTCCTGGTCGACGCCTCCGGTTCGATGGCCGCCCGCGATCGCATGGCCGCGGTGGGCGGGGCCAGCCTGTCGCTGCTGCGCGACGCCTACCAGCGTCGCGACAAAGTCGCGGTGATCACGTTCCGGCAGCAGCAGGCCCGTCTGCTGCTCCCGCCGACGTCGTCGGCGCACATCGCCGGGCGGCGGCTGTCCCGCTTCGACACCGGCGGCAAAACGCCGTTGGCCGAGGGGCTGCTCGCCGCCCGCGAGCTGATCGTGCGGGAGAAGACCCGCGACCGGTCGCGGCGGCCGCTGGTCGTCGTGCTCACCGACGGCCGGGCCACCGCCGGCCCGGACCCGTTGGGCCGCAGCCGGATCGCCGCAGCCCGGCTGGCCGCCGAAGGGGCGGCCGCGGTGGTCGTGGACTGCGAAACCTCCTATGTGCGGTTGGGTTTGGCCGGGCAGCTGGCCCGCCGGCTTGGAGCGCCGGCGGTTCGGCTGGAGCAGTTGCGCGCCGATCACCTGACGTGGGCCGTGCGCAGCGT
The DNA here is from genome assembly GCA_028706695.1 of Mycobacterium sp. Taxonomy (GTDB): domain Bacteria; phylum Actinomycetota; class Actinomycetes; order Mycobacteriales; family Mycobacteriaceae; genus Mycobacterium. The sequence goes on along the minus strand of JAQTVU010000048.1, from coordinate 4,224 downwards.
CGCCTGAACCGGCAGGAAGGTAAGCGCTCATGCCACGGGGAACCCCGCTGCACGTCCCCGACGACGGACTGACCACGCGCGCCCGGCGCAACACGCCGGTGCTGGCCGTGCACACCGGTGCGGGCAAGGGAAAGTCAACCGCGGCCTTCGGGATGGCCTTGCGGGCGTGGAACGCCGGACTGGACGTCGCGGTGTTCCAGTTCGTCAAGAGCGCCAAGTGGAAAGTGGGTGAGGAGGCGGCCTTTCGCCATCTCGGCGAGCTGCACGACCGGCACGGGGTCGGCGGATCGGTGGAATGGCACAAGATGGGCGCGGGCTGGTCCTGGACGCGTAAGCGGGGCGGCGATGTCGACCACGCCGCGGCCGCGGCGGACGGCTGGGTGGAGATCTCCCGCCGGCTGGCCGGGCAGCGCCACGACTTCTACCTCCTCGACGAATTCACCTATCCGTTGAAGTGGGGCTGGGTCGACGTCGCCGACGTCGTGGACACCCTGCGGGCCCGGCCCGGTCATCAGCACGTGGTGATCACCGGGCGCGACGCCCCGTCGCCGCTGATAGAGGCCGCCGATCTGGTCACCGACATGACCAAGGTCAAGCATCCGATGGACGCCGGGCGCAAGGGGCAGAAGGGCATCGAGTGGTGAGCCGGCCCGTCCGTTCCCTCGCGAGCGCGCCTACCTGTACGACGACACGCCGCGTTAACGGGTCATTTCGCGGACGGTCACGGGTGAGGCGGTGACCCCGGTTCCGGCCGTCGTCGTCGCCGCGCCCGCGTCGGGCAGCGGAAAGACCACCGTGGCAACGGGTTTGATCGGTGCTCTGCGCCGGGCCGGCCATCGCGTCGCGCCGTTCAAGGTGGGCCCGGACTTCATCGACCCCGGCTACCACGGCCTGGCCGCCGGACGGCCCGGCCGCAACCTCGATCCGGTGCTGGTCGGCGAGTGCCTCATCGGTCCGCTCTACGCCCACGGCGCCGCCGGCGCGGACCTCGCGGTGGTCGAAGGCGTGATGGGCCTGTTCGACGGGCGGATCGGAGCCGACACCGCCACCCCGGCGGCGGGCTCCACCGCCCACGTCGCCGCCCTGCTGGGCGCCCCGGTGATCCTGGTGGTCGACGCGCGCGGCCAGGGTCACAGCGTCGCCGCACTGTTGCACGGATTTGCCACCTTTGACGGCGCAACTGACAGCGCAACCGACACCGCACCCCGGATCGCCGGGGTGATCCTCAACCGGGTCGGGTCACCGCGCCACGAGCAGGTGCTGCGACAGGCGTGCGCGCGGGCCGGTGTCGCGGTGTTGGGGGCAATCCCGCGCACCGCGGACCTGGAGGTGCCGGCGCGGCATCTGGGTCTGGTCACCGCCGTCGAGTACGGCCGCCGCGCGGCGACCGCTATCGGGGCGATGACCGCGTTGGTCGCGCGCCACGTCGACCTGCCCGCCGTGGTGGCGGCCGCCGCCAGCCGGATCAGCGAGCCGGCGTGGGATCCCGCCGCGGCGGTGGGGGAGCCCGCCGCCGAGCGCCCCGTCACCGTCGCGATGGCGGCCGGAAAGGCGTTCAGCTTCGGTTACGCCGAGCACGCCGAGTTGCTGCGGGCTGCCGGTGGGCAGGTGGTCGAGTTCGACCCGCTCGTCGACCCGTTGCCCGACGGCACGGATGCGGTGGTGCTGCCCGGCGGCTTCCCCGAGCAGTTCACCGCCGAGCTGTCCGCCAACGACGTCGTGCGCCGCCAGATCAAAGAGCTGGCGGCCACCGGCGCGCCGGTGCACGCCGAATGCGCCGGACTGATCTACCTGGCCTGCGAACTCGACGGGCACCCGATGTGCGGAGTGCTGGAGGGATCGGCGCGGTTCACCGCGCAGCTGGCCCTGGCGTACCGCGCCGCCGTGGCGGTGGTCGATTCGCCGCTGTACCGCGCGGGTCGGCGGGTCGTTGGGCACGAGTTTCACCGGACCGCGGTCACCTACGCCCACGGCTACCGGCCGGCGTGGGCCTATCCCGGGGAAGGCCCGGGGATCAGCAGAGACGGCGCCGTGCACGGCGGCGTCCACGCGTCCTATCTGCACACCCATCCGGCCGCGGTGCCCGAGGCGATGGCCCGGTTCGTCGCTCACGCCGCCCGGCGTCGCCCCGCCCAGCTTAGTTAGCTGGGCGCTCGTTTCCCGCGCCGCTGGCGCCCAACGCGAATGTCACGCGATGTTCACGACCGAATTGACGTGGACTCGCGCACCGGGCCATAGTCTTTAGTTTCATTCGAGACAGCCCCACGCGCGGCGCGGCGCGGCAGTCAGACCGCTCGATTCCTGTCCCCGCGCTTGACGCCCGAGCTGTGAGGAGTTCCAGATGTTCCGCCAGAACCAGGCACTTTTCGAGGACCTCGATGAGACCGGGTGCCGGAGCGGGGCGCCGCGATCGAGGTCGGCAACCTCGGCCCGGTGTGCGTCACAGCCCGCGGCGCCGCACCGGTCCGCTGCGGCGGGGCAGACGGGTGCAGATGAGTTCGCGCGACGCACCGCGCCACCTGCGGCGGTCGACGTTTGTGATCAGGTCCGGACCGGCATCTTACGCGGGGTGGAACCCGGTGTCGCCTCGGTTTTGATCGAGCTGCTGCGACCGTGCAAGTTCCGGGCGGGACAGAGGATCTTCGCCCAGGACGATCCGGGGGACCGGGTCTTCATCATCGGCTCGGGCAAGGTGAAGATCAGCCGGCGGGGCAGCGGCGGGCGGGAGAACCTGCTGGCCGTCTTGGGGCCATCGGACATCTTCGGCGAGCTGGCGTTGTTCGACCCCGCTCCGCGGACCTGCACCGCCACCGCGGTCAGCGCCGTTGAGGCGGTGTGGCTGGACCGTGCCGCCTGGCGCGCCTGGCTGGGGGTGGGGTCCGGCGTCGCTGAACGGCTGCTGCAGCTGCTGGCCCGGCGGCTGCAGCGCACCGAGGAGCAACTGGTCGAGCTGGCCGGCGGCGACGTAACCGGCCGCGTAGCCCGCCAGTTGCTGGTGCTGGCCCGCCGCTTCGGCACCCGCGACGGCGCGGCGCTGCAGGTGGCACACGACCTCACCCAAAACGAGCTGGCGCAACTCGTCGGCGCCGACCGGGTCTCGGTCAACAAAGCGCTGCAGGACTTCGCGAGCCGCCGCTGGATCGTCCTGCAACGCAAAAGCGTCCTGATAGTCGACCCCGACGCGCTGGCCTGCCGGGCCAAAGCCGGCGCCCCCTCCCCGCCCGCGCCCGACACCCCACACGACGCCGCGCGCCGCCCCGCCCAGCAGCCGGGTGACATCGTCGCCGTCTTGCCCCGCCGGCTTGATGGCGGTGACACGGTCGACCTGGACGACGTCTTGCGGGGGGTGACCGGCGCGGCGGTCCATCTCATCGGTGGCGTGGACTACGCCGACGTACTCCTCGTCGAAGAGGACCGGTTCGACTCCAAGGCCGCGACCGCGACCGTCGCCAGCGACCTCGACGAGGTGCAGCGCCGGCTGGGTGAGGGCCCATGCCTGGAGGCGGCGGTGGCCGAGTCGGTGATCCGCAGCCCCGACTTGCGCCACGACACCCGGTGGCCGCGGTTCGGGCCGGCCGCCGTGGAGCGCGGGGTGCACAGCATCCTGTCGTATCGGTTGTTTGCCAGCGGCCGACAAACCGGCGTTCTGAATCTGCTCGGACGGGCTCCGCAGACCTTCAGCCCCGAAGCGGAGGCGTTGGGCTCCGTGCTGGCCTCCCACGCCGCGGTCGCGTTCGGCGTGGTCAACCGGCACCGCCAGTTCCGCTCCGCACTGGCCAGCCGGGATCTGATCGGTCAAGCCAAGGGCATCATCATGGAACGCTGCGGCATCGATGCGGTCGCCGCATTCGACCTGCTCAAAAGGCTGTCGCAGGACAGCAACACCCCGCTGCGCGACGTCGCCGCCCGACTCGTCGCCACACTCCGGACCTAAGTGTCGCGCCGGTAAGATTCTCGGCGGTCGGCGGCACGCGGAGAAGTCGCTGAGGTAGCTGAGGTAAGAGCCGCAAGTGGTGTCGAGGCCGTCCGGGTGCGTCGGCTACGTAGCGGTGACTGTTTGCTGGCCGGGTAGGTCGCGAAGCCGCGGCAGGTGGCCGACCCGCCGCAATACAGCCGCGGCGGGGGCGGTCTCGGGGCAGGCGGATGGTGCCGTAGGCACCACCACCGAAGAATACAAGCGCGAGCACTAGGCTTGCCAGGTGACCGAGAGCGCCTACCTGGCCG
>JAQTVU010000047.1 GCA_028706695.1 Mycobacterium sp. | reverse complement strand
GCCGCATACGTGCCGACCTCGCGAAGTAGAAGCTCGAGGGCGGGCACGAGGATGGTGTGGCTCGTAGTCGCCCCGCCACTTCGGTCACCTCGCACTATCTCGGCCGTGGTCATGGCTGTGTCCTCCGCTGATGCCAGTCCTCAATGTCCTGCCGTCGCCAGAGGCGAACACGGCTCGCCGCGAGGTCGACGACAGGTCTCGGGAAGTCTGGGTATCGATGGAGGTATGTCGTCACGCTGTTCGGGTGCGAGAGACGGAGTATCGCAGCGACTTCGGCTGCGCCAACCAAGTCGTCTGTGTCGACCGCATCTCCCATAGGCGATTTAGTCTAGGTGTCTAGACAGGTTTCGGTTGCGTTTTGGTATCGACATCCCGGCCTGCCGACGAGTTGCGGCCACTATGAGCAGGGCTTTGTCGGCCGGCGGTGCGGGGCCGCGCGGCGGCTTCGGTTTGCCGCAGAAGACAGGGCGGACAAAGTTGCCGATCGGAGGGGGGTTTCGGGGTTCTTCAGCTGGTGGTTTTCCAGGGCCAGGACCTGCACGACCCGCTCGAACTGGCGCAGCGTCGCCTTCAGCTCGGCGACCTTGACTCGGAGCTCCTGGATCTTCTCGGTGGCCTCTACGTGGGCGTCATACAGCTTGCGCAGCGCCGGTGGATGGTTGCCAGTGGTGTCGGCGATCCGGACCCGAAACTCGTCCTGCAGGTCGGTGTGGCGGTGGGTGAGCACCCACCGCTTGACTTGGGCCTCCTCAGCCAGGCTCTTGATGGTGAGCTTGCCGTCGGAGTGCAGCGCGGCGCCGGCGATGAGCCGGTCCATCGCATCGCGGATCTGCTGGCGCTGGCGCCGATCGGTGACGCTTTCAGTTGCTTGAGCCATCATTTGTCCGTTCGTTGTGGGTCGCGATGATCGTTTGCAGTGCGGTGACGCGTTGGGCCAGCCGAACCCGCAGCGGTTCGGGCGTCAGCGGTGAGGTCATTTCGGTTTCGTGCTGGGCGATGGTTTCGGCGGCTTTCTCGATGTTGCGGTCGGTGCGGGCGATGTTGCCGCAGCTGGGTTGGCAGTGGTTGATGTCCGGGGTTTGCTCGGTTCCCAACGGGCCGAGGCGATCTGGGTGGCACAGGGCTTTGGACTGGTCGTAGCAGCAGGTGACGAACCGGGCGGAATTGTCGTAAATCCGCAGCCGCGGATTGGCCCGCAGTGCGGCGGCTTGCTTGCCCGACATGTAGCGGCCGCGGAACTCCTGGCCGAACAGGCTCAGCGCCTCGCGATAACGGCCGGCCGCCGGGCCGGAGACCTGTTCACCGTCCTCCATGTGGGTGTAGGCGTCCTCCAGGTACTCGGCTCGGGCAAGAGCTTCTTCCATAGGAAAGACGTCGCGCAGCCCGCTCGCGACCCGGGAGCCGTAGCCGTCAGTGGTGTGGCCGCGCAGATGCCCGTACTGGACGCCCAGGGCGATGCGGCCACCGGGCTTGCGGTAGATGAACCAGGCCAGGGTTCGCCGAAAGCGCTGCACGGTGACGAGGCCCTCAGGATCGGGCGGGATCATTTCCTGGTGGCGGCCAAGCCGCGCAGATGTCTGATTGCACCATTGGATGAGCTCAGCAAGACGCTGCCTGATCACTGGTGGATGAACAGCGCCCTCATTGACTATCCGTGTGTTCAATACGCTGAAGGTCTCGGTCGGAAATAGCAATGCGGAGTTCGGGTTCAACGTCTCCATGATGGTGATGGCCTTGGCGACCGGGGCGATGGCGAGCCATGGGTTTTCCCGGTCTGCGCCGGCCGGGTGCGTGTTGCCCTCCTTATCGAGTGCGCTTTTGAAGGTCTTTCCGGTGATTTGGTAGTGAGTTTGCCCGGTCGTCGCATTCAGTGTTGTTTGGCAGCAACCGTGTTCGAGGGCCCGGCATTCTTCGCCCCTCATGCCTGTGAGGTAGGCGATGACGACGAAGGCCGCTGTCGAAAGGTGGCGGCAGAGCATTTCCACGTCGTAGAAATTGATCGCCTCGATCCACTTCACCTGGCCGTCAACGGTTCCGGTGATATCAAGTGGCAGGTTTGGCTCTTCAGTAGGTGCTAGTCCACGGATAAGGCGGCCTCTTAGGCCGAGCTCACTGATCTCGTCAGCCTCAATCCCTAGCTCCCATCCGATGAATGCTCGCGCGAAGCCGCGGACTCCGTTCTTCCGCGTCAACATCACCCCGGGTGCGGTTCGGGAGGTACCACGTCGCTGGTCGAAATACCTCCAAAACCGGTCGTAATGCGATAACGCGGCCAATTCCGGGTCGACCACTCTTGGTTCGGATTTCAGCGCCTTCGCGGCGATGATGTCGGTGCTGAAGTTCTCGACGAACCGCAGGGCCCAGATGAGCAGAGCGGACATGGTTTGAGGATGGATTGGCAGTGTCTTGTTCTCACTGGACCAATTGGCCGGTCCGAGCACCTCGGAACGGCCTTCCCCACGCTCCCATGTCGGCCGGGGCAGCCCGTCTGCATGCGACAGGTACGGGGCGTAAAGCCACGCCCTCGTGACACCGAATAGCCGATACGCGATTGTTGCTCTGTCAAGGCCTGCACGGCCGAGTTCGTCGCAGTAGTCGTCGAAGTCCTCATCGGATACGTCGCTCAACCGCATGACGTTTCGCTTGTTGAGCCAGATCATCCATGACCTCAGTTCGCGGGCGCTATTAACGACTGAGGCTGGGGATAGTTGACTACGGACTGCCGCGGTTCTGTCAAGATCGGCGACCGGAGTTGCGACATTGATGTAGCACCAAATCAGGTTTTTGGCGGTGTCGCGGTACGCAGGGGGAATTGGATCGAAGTCGATCGAGAGGGTGCTGCCGGCCAGCGTCGTCTTGTGCACTAACGGCATGAGATCCCAACGGGAATCTCCGAAGACACCTACGCTGCGGCGCTGTTTCTGGACGACACGATCAAGGTCTTTGATGATCTTGGTAGATGGTCGAAGCCGGACGACCGGATCGTGTTCGTCGACACCCGAGCTGACTGTCGTCTGTGCGAGCCGTTCAGAGGATGCCGTCTCGGTCATGCGTCCAACTTCCTGTTCAGCAGTCGCTCGATGAGGGTTCGGTCGGTGTCGGTAGCTGATTGCCGGGCTGCGGCGATTTCCGCGGCGGTCGCGTTGGTGTGCAGAACGGTGGTCAGCCGCGCGTAATGCTCGGCGTAGCTGAGCCGCCATCGACTTTCCGGGACGATGGTGGCGACGTTGTCCAGCGCCTCGTGCAGGGCCACCAGTCGCGGCAGGTGCGCAGGGGTGACAACGGAGTTGGGGCATGCCAGGCAGGCAAGAAATGAGGCTGGGCAGGGGTCACCGGCGGCGTCGGCGAACGGGCTGGCGTGGAAGTCGGTGCACGAACACGTCGGGGTATCGAGCTGGCCGGCGAGGATCAGGTTCAACGTGACCACGGAGACCCCAAGCTTGGACGCGACCGGTTCAGGGTCCTGTTTGGCCGCGGCGACCTCGGCTGTGGTCAGGGCGCGTACCGAAACGGTGGCTTGGGCGTGATCGAGCGCATCCTGTTGGCCTTCGATGATCGTATCGGCCGCGATTTCGGCAGCACTGCTGTCGCGGTGGCGGTAGACGTCCTCGCTGACCGCCTCGCTGTTCTGGCGGGCACGTTGGTTGAGGACTTGTTCGGACAGGCGCAGCCGGCGAAGCGAAACGGGCAGTGGCCGCCCTTCATCGGACAGCAGGCCCAGCGTCGCCATGGTGTGGTCGCCGATTCCGCCGGAGAGCCAATCAGTCCTGAACGGCCCGGTCTCGGAATAGTTGAAACTGCGATGGGCGATCAGGAGTTTCTCGCTCGGCGAGCCGAGCACGTCGAGGGTGTCCCGGCAGGCCTGGGTCAGCCCCACCGCCTTCTCCCACAGCTTGCCCGCCTCGCCGCCGAGTATCTCGACGCTGTGGCGCTGAGGACCCCGCCGGGGCTTGTCGATATTGACCGTGTGAACGGGTTCTTCGGCGACGGGGTCCGATGCGGCGAAGGAGTGAATCGTCAGGTTGTCCATTACAGAAAGGTTGAACCCGCGCTCGCACACGAGAAGAACCATGAGACAGTAGATTTCGCGGATTGAGGGGAACAGTGCTTGGGCGGGATTGCTCACGCCGCGAAGGTCGAAAGCGCCTTTGGCTACTGCACACCGAGCCAAATAGAGCGACGGCATTGACCCCGTGCGGGACAGGTAGTCCAGCGTGGATCCGGCTGTCCACACCACACCGCTGTGCGTCTTCATGATCCGGACCGCCGAGTCCCCCGACTGCCTGTAGCTGTGCAGTGTTTCTAGATTCGCGTCGATGCGGGAGGCCGCTTGCCTGACTTGTGTCTTGGCCACTGTTCGGATTCGGTTGAACTCCGCTGCACTGTAGGCGTCATTCTCTGGCAGACGCTTGCGCGGCTTGGATGCCTTGGCTCGCATTGCACGTCGCGTCAATTCGGGAAGCTTCGGTGACTCCGAAAGGAGCGCGCGGGTGAGGTTAACCATCCCCGGCCACCGTGACTGCTTCTGGCGCGCTGCCCGCCAGGCCCACCAAACCTCTGGGGAGACATCAGCGATCGAGGCCACGTCCGGAAAATGAGCTTCGAGGTACGCGGCGAGATGCCGTGCCGCGCCGGTGACCGCATCAACGGTCGTGCGGGTGCGCCATCGCCCGCCCGGTGAAGATCCGGCCACTACCGCTGCGATGAGTTCGTCCACCAAACCGGATGCCGCGGTGAGGTCGCTGAAATCAAAACTCCAGGTGGCGCCATCTTCATCGGTGAAGCTGACGGCCCGCAGAGTGTCGTCGGTCCGCGCGGGGCGGGAGTACTTTCCCGCAGGTAGCGTTGCTGCTGTTCTCGAGGTCGGCACCGTCAAGACTCCTCTGCATCAATGGCTTTGGAGGATGCCCGGGCTATGCGGACGATCAGGTCCTCAACTGAGGACTCCTCAAGGTCGTCTTCGTTGAGGAACAGTTCGACCTGCAGACCGGATACCGGCTCGAGGTACCACTGTCGGGTGGTCTCCAGGTTCGCGTGGCCCAGCAGGGTCTGAACTAGCACCCAGGGGTCTCCGAACATCAGGCGGAACTCGCGGCGTTCAGCCTCCGTGATGCCCATGCGGCGATCGTGGGCATAGATGAGGGTCATCAGCATTCGCAACGCGAACGAGTGGCGAAGCATGTGCGGGTGGCACGAAAGCTCAACTCCAAGAGCGGAGCAGCGGTCACTGGCGTCGGACAATACCGCCTCCCAGGTTCGATACGGCAGCGGCATGCCGGCCTCGGTGAGCCACACCATCCACGGCTCCACCCCGTCCCGGCCGTCTATGAAGAACGTCATACGGTCGATCCACGTCAGTTCATCGAGTGCAGCGACTTTCCGCTCGCCGGTACGTGTCCGGTAGTGAACCCGGCGTGAGCGGTCGACCTTCTCAACGATGTTCATCTCCGGGAGGTCGTCGTAGCGGTGCTCCCGGCGCGCCCGCCGTACAGCGGCGTCGCGTTCGGAGATCACATAGTTGTCAATCATTTTCAGCGATCGACCGTGGATCCAGAAGTCTCGGCCGCGGCCCTTCGCTACCGCCTTGCCCACCCTGCCCCGGGCATAACGGGTCTCCTTCTCAAACCGGGGAAGCTCACCGAGAAGCAACGTGCCGCCTTCGCGAAGGCGCAGACCGCTGGTCCACAACGTCTCCGCGAACGCTAGATTCCGGCCCTCATTGCGTCCCCGCCATCCGGTATCTCGCGTCCCCTCGGCTAGATACCCGCACAGACCCACATCACGCCAGCGGCGGTAAGCCCGCGGTGTTAGCCACTTCAGGCGTACCGACCGTACGCTCTTGGGGCGCAACGCCGGCACCGATGCGGTGTCCCCGGACGGCAACTCACGCTCCCGCATCGCCACCGGCGAGGAAGCCACCGCGCCGTGGCGCTGCTGCCAGCCGTAGAACTTCCCGATCGCGGCCAGCTCGCGGGAGAACTTTGACGAGGTGACCCGCCGAGGATTACTTCCGTCGCGACGCCGCCAGTGCTCGAAGTCCTCCAGTTCAGATTCCGTGGCCGCTCGCCAATCCACGCCCTGGGTAGAGAGGAAGGTCAGAAATAACCGCAGATCCAGCGCGTAGGAGTCCTGGGAGTCGGGTGCCAGCGCACGGAACGCGGTCGAACGGAAGAACTCCAACACCTCGACGTCGGGCTTCCCACCTGGGCCAAGGAGGAACGGCCGGCCGGCCCGAATCCCCAGAGCATCCTCACGGGCATCAAGATCGGCGAACTCGGCCAGGAGGGGATGCCCCGGGGAGTTGCTGGCTTTGCTACGCCGCCCGGCGTAACACAGTCGCCAACCGGTCTGGGCCTCGTGTTGTTCCACAGCAACAGAAGCTGCCACAACACACCGACAATTTACGGAAAGGAGGGTTACCGACGACACAAGAGAACCCGCCCGTCCAGCCGGTGCCGGCATCGGCGCTGCCGTCGTCGGGAACGGTGAAGATTCCCGGGAATTCCAAGTGCCAGTGGAAGAAACGGTACTGGCGGGCCAGCGTGTTGATCTGGGTGATTATGGTGTCGGGCACCGACTCCGGGGTTTCGGACAGCGCGCGTAACGTGGCGTGGGTGATGCCCTGGCCGGAGGTGGTAGCCCCGGTCTTGGGTTGCACGAAAGCCGCACACCACGCGTCGGCCACCAGCTTGGCGGATACCAGATCGGGATCGGCTTCGATGCGTCGCCACGCGTCGGCGCGGGCCCGCAGGGAGGCCACAGAAGCGACCGTCCCCGTGTCGGCTTCGCGGGCCGCCTTGGTGAACTGGATGGTCTCGACGTTAAGGGTTTCGGACCCGAAGCTCAACGTCAGCTGGTCCTGGTCGGCTTGGCGCTCGGACTTGTTGCGGACCTTAAGCTTCTTTGTCCACGCTTTGTCGTCGTCACCGAGCGGCACGAATGCCACGTCGGGAATGTTGTGGCGCAGTAACTCCGGGGTGGTGCCCAACAACGCGTTGCCGACGCGGAAGTGCGCGTCGAGGAACGGGAAGGGCCGGTCGGCGTCGAAGGCCTCCAGCCACAGCGCGACCTTGGTGATCTCGAGGGCGAGGTCGTTGAGGTCCACGCCGTAGACGCAGCGCTCGATGACGTCGGCGGTCGCCGCCCGCAGTGCGGTGGGCGTGGGCTCGGTTTCCCCGGTGCGCACCATGGCCAGGGCGGCGGCAATCCGCCGGGCTGCGGCGACAACGAAATGTCCGCTGCCGCAGGCTGGATCGACCACGGTGAGATCCAGCAGCGCCTGCTCGGGTTGCGGCGTGCGGACGGCTTCGTCGATCAACGGGTCCAGCGCCTCGGAGAGCGCCAACGCGATCAAATCCGAGGGAGTGTAGTAAGAGCCCGACTTCTTGCGCTCACTGCCGGTGGACACGTCGAGGGTGAACGCGCGCTCGTCGGCGTGGTAGCGCGGCGTGTAGGCCAGCAGGCCTTCGTACATGCCGCCGAGTTCCTCGCTGTCGAGGTTGCGGTAGTCGACCGGGCGCGGCAGCCCGGTGACCGGGTCGTCGATCTGGGCGAGCGCTCGGATCGCGGCGAGCAGCGCCCGGTTGGGCAGCTTGGCGCCGGCCAGGATGCTCAACGCGTCACGCGAAAACAAGCTGGCGCCAAGACCACTCAGCCCCAGCGCGGGCAGCCCGTCGCCAGCGAGGGCGTCGGTGACGATCTGGTGGGCCTCCCACAGGTCGGTGTGCCAGCTGCCGATAGGTTCGGCCGCCAGCCGGCGCAACCGCGCCGTGGAGAAGTAGTCCGCATACAGGGTGCGGGCACTCGCGGGGACGTCGGCGCGGTGCAGCAGGGTCGCGGTCCTCGACCACGAATAGCACGATCAGCCGGTAAGCGATGTGCAGCAGCGCGCGTTGCAGGTCGCGGTCTGCGTCGGTGTCGGCGGCTAGCATCTCCCGCAGCACAACGTTGGCAGGGTGCGAAACGAATCCGGTGCCCAACTCCTGCAGGGCGGCAGCGACACCGTGCTGCAGGTTCAGCAGGGCGCGAGCCCCGTCGTCGATGGCTGAGGTGCGCCAGCGTTCCAGCCAGCAGTTGTCGAGTTTGGATTCGGCCTGCTCGGCTCCGGCGTCTTCACTGGCGTCCTCACCAAAATCCTCGCCGTCGGCAACGGCTTTGGCGGCCTTGTCGTCCAGGCGGGGAACGAACCGGCTGGCGTGGACGGTCAGAAACAGGATGCGGAAGTCGGCGTAGAGCTGATCTGTGAAGATCGTGTCCAGGTCGAACTCGACGAAGGACTGCCGGGTGAGGCTGGACGCGTCCCGCAACAGCCGCAGCAAATGCCCGTTGGACACGATCGCCCACAGCGTGTGGTCCTCCCGGTTGAGGTAGTCCTGCACCATCGCTTGTGGGGCGCGTGCGGTCACCCCCGGCGTCTTAGCGTCCAGGTCGATCCCGGCGCCGACCAGGTGTAGCGGCACCCACGCCGAGGCGTTCGCAGCGTCGGGCCACGCCACACGATGCGAGATGGGGAAGTGCGGTGCCTCCGTCTCGCCCAGACCCGGCGGCACCGCCATGCCGCCGCTGACGACATCGGGCCGGCCCCAACCGAGTTCATACAACAGCGGCAGCAGCCACTTATCGCGGGTGAGTTTGGTGGCGGCATCACCCTCGGGTAGCCGGTCCAGGGCGGTGCGCCAGCTGCGGTGCGCGGCGAGCATGGCCTCCCACGCGCGGGCGATGGCGCCGTTGACCGCCATTCCCGGTGGTAACTGGTAGGCGTCGGCGCTCTGGCCGGGCATCCGCAGTTCGTTGGCTCGCGGGATCGCTTCGGCGGGCAGCGCGGTGCCGGCAGTGCGGACGGCTTTGAAGACGTTGAGCGCGCTCATCGAGTGTGCGCTTCCGGCAGGAACACGTAGACGCCGAGAACGTCGGCAGGCGGCAGGAACCCGACGGTGGGAGCGCGCCCCCCGGCCTTGGATGCGCTACGCACCGCCTGATGCTCGGACACCAACTCCTTGGCCGCGTCCTTGCCGGCAATGGTCAGGTGCTTGGTGAGCGCGGGCAGGCGTCCCAGCGCGCGACCCAGTTGCATTCGGGCCAGGGCGTCGTCCACATTGCCCGACGGTGTCAACGGCAGCAGTGCGTCGACCTCCGATTGAGGTAACCACGTCAGCTCGTCACCGGACGCGGTGAACGACAGGAACCTGGCTTCCTCGGCGACCTGGGTGACAATGGTGGTCGAACCTGGAATGCTGATCTCGAGCCGGAGCCGCACCATCAGCAACGTCGTCACCTTCCCCACGCCGCGGGTGGGCATCACTCCGGCCCGGCGAGCGGGCC
>JAQTVU010000046.1 GCA_028706695.1 Mycobacterium sp. | reverse complement strand
CCTACGACCGCGATACCGGCACCTCGACCGCCCGGCCCGGCGCGCAGCGGCTGGCCGTCACGTCCGGCGGCGCCATCCCCGACCGCGGGCTGTTCGCCGTCTACCTGGCTTTTTCTGGTGACGAGCCCGAGAAGCCCTCGCGGGTGGGTGAACTCGACGAGGAGATGGTCTACGAGTCACGGCCCGGCGATGTCATCTCGCTGGGCGCCACCAGCTGGCGGATCACCGAGATCACCCACGACCGGGTGCTGGTGATTCCCGCACCGGGCCAGCCGGCCCGGCTGCCGTTCTGGCGCGGCGACGACGCCGGCCGTCCCGCCGAGTTCGGCGCGGCCCTCGGCGCCTTCACCGGCGAGCTGGCCGGCCTGGACCGCAAGGCGTTCGACAAGCGTTGCGCCGCCCTGGGGTTCGACGGCTACGCGACCGAGAACCTGCGAAGCCTGCTCGACGAACAGCGGGCCGCCACCGGGGCGGTGCCCTCCGACACCACCCTGCTGGTCGAGCGGTTCCGCGACGAGCTGGGCGACTGGCGCATCGTGCTGCACTCGCCCTACGGGCTGCGGGTGCACGGCCCGCTCGCGCTGGCGGTGGGCCGGCGGCTGCGCGAACGCTACGGCATCGATGAGAAGCCCACCCCCTCCGACGACGGCATCGTGGTGCGGCTGCCCGACACCCTCGACGACACCCCGCCCGGGGCGGACTTGTTCGTCTTCGACGCCGACGAGATCGACCCGATCGTCACCGCAGAAGTCGGCTGCTCGGCGCTGTTCGCGTCGCGGTTCCGGGAGTGCGCGGCCCGCGCGCTGCTGCTGCCGCGCCGCCACCCCGGCCGCCGCGCACCGCTGTGGCACCAGCGTCAGCGCGCCGCCCAGCTGCTGGACGTGGCCCGCAAATACCCCGACTTCCCGGTGGTGCTGGAAACCGTTCGCGAATGCCTGCAGGACGTCTACGACGTCCCGGCGCTGGTCGAGCTGATGTCCGGGATCGCCGGCCGTCGGGTGCGGGTGCTCGAGACCGAGACCGCCCGGCCCTCGCCGTTCGCGGCCTCGCTGCTGTTCGGCTACGTCGGCGCGTTCATGTACGAGGGCGACAGCCCGCTGGCCGAGCGCCGCGCCGCGGCGCTGTCGCTGGACAGCACGCTGCTGGCCGAGCTGCTCGGGCGGGTGGAGCTGCGCGAGCTGCTCGATCCCGACGTCATCGCCGCGACCGGCCGGCAGTTGCAGCACCTGTCCCCGGACCGGTACGCCCGCGACGCCGAAGCCGTCGCGGACCTGCTGCGGCTGCTGGGCCCGCTGACCCAGGAGGAGGTCGCCGCCCGGGCCGCCGCCGGCGGCACCGACGTCAGCGGCTGGCTGGACGGGCTGCGAGCCGCCCGGCGCGCGCTGACCGTGTCCTTCGCCGGCCGCAGCTGGTGGGTGGCCGTCGAGGACATCGGCCGGCTCCGCGACGGGGTGGGGGTGGCCGTCCCGCTCGGGGTGCCGGCCACCTTCACCGCGGAGGTCGCCGACCCGCTGGGCGAGCTGCTGGGCCGCTACGCGCGCACCCACACCCCGTTCACCACCGCGGAGGCCGCCGGCCGGTTCGGCCTGGGCCTGCGCGTCACCGCCGACGTGCTGGGGCGGCTGGCCGGAGACGGCCGCCTGGTGCGCGGCGACTTCGTCACCGCGCCCGACACCGCCGGCGGTGAGCAGTGGTGCGACGCCGAAGTCCTGCGCATCCTGCGGCGCCGCTCCCTGGCGGCGCTGCGCGCCCAGGTCGAGCCGGTCAGCACCGCCGCCTACGGGCGGTTCCTGCCGGCCTGGCACCACGTGGCCGGGTCCGATGCCACCGGACTGTCGGGTCTCGACGGACTGGTGTCGGTGATCGATCAGCTCGCCGGCGTCCGGATCCCGGCCTCGGCGCTCGAACCGCTGGTGCTGGCCCCGCGGGTCCGCGACTACTGCCCCGCCGTGCTCGACGGGCTGCTCGCCTCCGGGGAGGTCACCTGGTCCGGCGCCGGGGCCATCTCCGGATGCGACGGGTGGGTGGCGCTGCACCACAGCGAATCGGCGCCGCTGACCCTCGACCCGCCCGCCGACATCGATCTCACCGACACCCACCGGCTGATCCTGGACACGCTCTCAGCCGGAGGCGCCTACTTCTTCCGGCAGCTCACCGGGGCCGGGCCGGCCGAGTCGGAGCTCAAGGCGGCGTTGTGGGAGCTGATCTGGGCCGGCCGGGTCACCGGCGACACCTTCGCCCCGGTGCGGGCCCTGCTCGGCGGGACGAGCGCCCGCAAGCGGTCGGCGCCGGCGCACCGGACACACCGCCCGCCTAGGCTGAGCCGGTATGCCGTCGGGCACGCCCAGCGCCCCCCGGATCCGACCGTGGCCGGCCGGTGGTCGGCGCTGCCGGCGGCCGAGCCGGACTCCACCCTGCGCGCCCACTACCGGGCCCAGCTGCTGTTGAGCCGCCACGGCGTGCTGACCAGGGGCGCCGTGGCCGCCGAGGGGGTGCCGGGCGGGTTCGCCACCCTCTACAAGGTGCTGAGCACCTTCGTGGAGGCCGGCAGGTGCCAGCGCGGCTATTTCGTCGAGTCGCTGGGCGGTGCGCAGTTCGCCGTCGCGTCGACCGTCGACCGGCTGCGCGGCTACACCGACGGTGTGGACCCGCAACGCGCGGAGTACCGGGCCGTGGTGTTGGCCGCCGCCGACCCCGCCAACCCCTACGGCGCCGCCCTACCCTGGCCCGCCATCCGCGGCGAGGGGCCCGCGGGGCGGCCGGGCCGCAAGGCGGGGGCGCTCGTGGTGCTGGTGGACGGTGAGCTGGCCTGGTTCCTAGAGCGCGGCGGACGCTCGCTGCTGACGTTCACCGAGGACCCGGCGGCCGGGCGCGCCGCGGCCGCCGCGCTGGCCGACCTGGTCGCCGCCCGGCGCGTCGCCTCCATCCTGGTCGAGCGCATCGACGGGGTGCCGTCGTTGCAGCCGCGCCCGGGCGGGCCGGATCCCGTCGTCGAGGCGTTGACGGACGCCGGCTTCGCGCGCACGCCGCGCGGGATGCGGCTGAGGTGACCATGGTGGAGAACCATGCCCGAGGGTGACACCGTCTGGCACACCGCGGCCCTGCTGCGCGCGCACCTGGCCGGACGGACCCTGACCCGCTGCGACGTCCGGGTGCCGCGGTTCGCCGCCGTCGACCTCACCGGAGAGGTAGTCGACGAAGTGCTCAGCCGGGGCAAGCATCTGTTCATCCGGGCGGGCCCGGCCAGCATTCACTCGCATCTGAAGATGGACGGCAGCTGGCGGGTCGGTGACCGCCCGGTGCCGGTGGACCACCGGGCGCGGATCGTTCTGGAGGCCGGTGCCATCCGCGCGGTCGGCGTCGACCTGGGCGAGCTGGAGATCCTGGACCGCGGGGATGACGGCGAGGTGGTCGCGCACCTGGGGCCGGATCTGCTGGGTCCCGACTGGGACCCCCGGCTGGCCGCGGCCAACCTGCGGGCGCGGCCGGACCGGCCGATCGGCGAGGCGCTGCTGGACCAGCGGGTGCTGGCCGGGGTCGGCAACGTCTATTGCAACGAATTGTGCTTCGTCAGCGGCCATCTGCCCACCGCGCCGGTGAGCGACGTCACCGATCCGCTGCGACTGGTATCGCGTGCACGGGACATGCTGTGGCTGAACAGGTTTCGCTGGGACCGCTGCACCACCGGCGACACCCGCCGGGGCCGGCGGCTGTGGGTCTACGGGCGCGCGGGGCTGGCCTGCCGCCGTTGCGGCACCCGCATCGCCCACGACGGCACCGGCGAGCGGCCGGCCTACTGGTGTCCGGCCTGTCAGCGTTGAACCGCCGCCAACTTGCGCACGGTCTTAGCCCCGCTTAGCCCCGCAGGTGCGCCAGGAAAAACTGCGCGATGGACTCCGACCCGTCGAGCGCACGCGTCGTGGGACCGATGACCGCCCTGGGCAAGTATTGCTGACCACCCGGCCAGGTGTGCCCGCCCCTGTCGATCTGGTAGAAGACCACCTCGGTGGACGCCGCGCATCCGGTGGCCGCGAGGCGGTGCACGACGGTGCCATCCCCCGCGGAGGGCAGCACGTCCGCCGACGGGTCGCCGTTGCAGCCGTCGACCGTGCGCCACTTGCCGACCATGCTGTCGGCCGACACGGAGTGGCTGACCCCACCGCGGCCACGGACTTTCCCGCCCTTGAACGGCACCAGCGGATCAGCCGTCCCGTGGGCCTCCCACACCGACACCGGCCGCGACGGGTTGCACGCCACGCCCACGCCCAGGGTGCCCGCCACGGGCGCGATGGCGGAGAAGACGTCGGCCCGGTCGCAGGCCAACCTGGTGGACATGAAGCCCCCGTTGGACATCCCGGTGGCGAAGACACGCCCGGGGGCGATGTCGTAGTCGTCCTGCAGCTTGCCCGCCAGCGCCACCAGAAACCCGACGTCGTCGACGTGGTGGCGATCCGCCGGCGACGCGCCTCGCCCGTCGGCCCAGCTCTTGTCGTACCCGTCGGGATAGACCACCAGCAGGTTGTGGGCATCGGCGACGCTGTCGAAGCCGGTCAAGCCCCGCTGCCCGATCCCGGTGCCGCCGCCGCCGTGCAGGCTCAGCACCAGCCCGACGGGATCGCCGGGCGGCACGTGCACCATGTAGCTGCGTTCCAACCTGCCGGAATGCAACGTGCTAAAGACGTCCCGGGCGCCGGCCGCCTTGACGTGCCGAACGCCGCAGCCCACCAGACACACCGCCACCACGGCCAGCGACAACCAGCGCACGTAGGACAAGCTACCGACTCCTGCCGCCGCCTGCCGACGGTTGCGACCGCGAGTCGCGAGGGCCGGTGCCCGGTGCCCCGACTCGACTCGACGAGCATCCGCACCGCCACGTCGCCGACGGCGACCGGCTGGGGGGCGACCGGGGTGTGCTGTAACCGCCGCCCTCGTCGAGCCAGGCGCCTGTTTTTCGCTCATCGGCACTTCCCGGCTCATCGGGCGCCGAGTTGCACCGCTTTGACGATGAGCAGGACGGCGCCCATCACGAGATATCCGCGCAGCGCGATCATGCCCAGCCGGGTCCCGGGAGACCAAGTGACCGGCTCCAGCAGCGCCAGGGGCGGCATTCGCCAGGTGTTGCGGTCGACCCCGCGCGCCGGCAACCGGGGGGCCGGTGGCGCGGGCCGGTTGCGGCCCAGCCAACGCAGCGCCGGAACGGCGGCGACGGCGAGCACCACCAGCACCAGCGACAGGTAGCCGGCGACGGCGACGACGTCGATGTCGGGAAACAACGTGGTGGCCATCAGGATCCCCGACAACAGCAGCAGCACACCGACGATCAGCCCGGCGACCCAGTTCAGCCACGGCCGGTTCACCCAGGGCCCCAGCACCTCCCGGTCATTGCACAGCAGCAGCAGAAACACGCTGGCGCTGGGCAGCAGCAGCCCGGCGAGGGCCTGCACGGCGGTGGTGATCAGGCCCAGCGGGGCGCCGGGGATCAGCACGATCGCCGCGGCGAACGCCACCATCGCGGTGTAGGAGAGGTAGAACTGTTTGGCGTCGGCGAATCCGCGGTGCAGCGAGTGCTTGAGGCCGAAGACATCGCCGAACGCGTAACTGGTGGACAAGGTGACCGCGGCCGCGCCCAGGATCGAGGCATCGAACAGCACGATCGCGAATATCGAGCCGAGCAGCTCACTGTGCCGGCCGAGCAGGTGCGCGATGGCGCCGGCGTCGGTGAAACCGCCCACGGTGCCCGTGGAGCGCGCCGCCCAATCGCCGGTCATCAGCAGCGCCGCCGCGCCGACGACCACGACGAAGGCGCCCAGTACCGTGTCGGCGCGTTCGTAGCCGATGAACCGGGGGGTGATCCGCTTGTCGACGACGTTGGACTGCTGAAAGAACAGCTGCCAGGGCGCCACGGTGGTGCCGACGATGGCGATGATCAGCAGCACCGCGTCCGAGCTCATGCCGCCCGAGATGCTCGGCAGCACAAAAGACGTCACCGCATGGCCCCACCGCGGGTGCGACATCAGCAGCATCGGGATCTGCACCAGGCTCACGGCGATGAACACGAACATGGCCCGCTCCCAGCGCCGGAAGCTGCCGCCGGCCATGATCGCGACCAGCCCCACCGCCGAGATCGGCACCACGACGTACTTGGAGACGCCGACGTACTCGGCGGCCAGGCCGATGCCGATGAACTCGGTGACGATCGTCAAAAAGTTGAGCAAAAACAGGTCACCGACCGAAAACCAGCCCCAGCCGCGCCCGAAGCGTTCGTTGATCAGCCTGGCGTGCCCGACCCCGGTGACCGCGCCGAGCCGCACCACCATCTCCTGGTTGACGACGAGCACCGGGATCAGCAGCAACAAGACCCACAGCAGGGAGTAGCCGTAGTTCTGACCGGCCTCGGCGTAGGTGGCCACCCCGCCGGCATCGTTGTCGCCGACCATCACGATGATCCCGGGGCCGACAATGGCCAGCAGGGTCAGCAGCCGCGTCTTGAACGTGCGCGGACGCTCGATCTCGCCGACGGCGATGCGCCCGAACGCCCCCTCGATGTGACCCAGGTGCGCGGTGTCGAGCACCGCGCTGCGGGCGATGTTGTCGTCGGCTGGGTTCACGCCTCTGCCCCTCCCGGCGTGGCCGGATCGCCGTCGTCGCCGGCTCGCTCGCGGAGCGGGCGGGGGGCGGGTTCGCGGCGGCGCCAGTCCTCGGGGATGGTGGCCTCGAGCACGTCGTCGACGGTGACCACCCCCAGCGGGTGGTCCCGCTCGTCGACCACGGGGATGGAGTAGAGGTTGTAGTCGGCCATCAGCAGCGCGATGTCGGTCAGGTCGGCGGCGGCGCCGACGCGCACCGGATCCTGGTCCATCAGCGCCGCAACGGTGTGGGCCGGTTCGGCCTGCAGCAGGGCGATCACCGACACCACACCGGCTAGGCGCCCGTCCTCATCGAGCACGTGGACCTTGACCAGCGCCTCGGGCTGCACGGTGTGGGCGTCGGCAATCAGCGCCAGCGCCGTGGCCGCGGTCGCGCCGCAGGCACAGGAGACGAAGTCGACGTTCATCAGCCCGCCGGCGCTTTCGGGGTTGAACCCCATCAGCGTGATCACCTTGGTGCGCTGCGGGGCGGGCATCAGGTCGAGCACCCGCCGGCGCCGCGACTGACGCAGGTCGGCGATCGCGTCGGCGGCATCGTCGGCGCGCATCCGGCCCAGCAGCGCCGCGACCTCGCCGTCGGACATGCCATCGAGCAGCCGGCTGGCCTTGTCGGGGTCGAGTTCTTCGAACACGTCGGCTTCCAGCTCCGGGTCGCTGCGGACCCGGTCCAGGATCTCACCGCCCTCGGCCTTGTCCGCATCCTCGAGAAGATCGGCGATCTCGGCCGGCTTGAACCCGCCGACCCGGCCCCAGTGACGTCGCAGCGCGTCGGAGCGGGCGTGACCGATCAGCGGTTCGAACGCCTTCCAGTCGCGCGCGGCGCGCCCGCCCGAGCGTTTGAGGAGCCCGAAGAACCTCGCCGGGCGCCGGGTGTCCAGCCGCGCGAGCACCCAGCCGGCGCCGGTGTCCTCGAGCTCGACGTCGTAGGCGCGCACCAGCTCGACGGCGGCCACATCGATCAGCCGGTGCCCCAGCACATCCGCGCGCAGCAACACCTCGCCGTCGCGGCGCTCGAAGCTGCGCAGGTCAATCTTGTTCTTGGTCAACACGACCCGATGCGGGTCGTACTCGCTGATCACTCGGCTGCCGATGAACACCCGCCGGCCACCGACCCCGGCGACGATCCCGGTCACCGGCGGGTACTCGTCGGCCCCGCGCAACCGCACGATCACGTCCTCGACCCGCCCCACGGCCTCACCCGACCGGGACAGCACCGGTGAACGTAGCACCCGCGACAGGTGGATCACCGGGCGTTCGGCCGACGTCTTCGACGAACTCACACGTCCTCCTCACCACGGGGCAAGCGCGGGCGCAGGTTTGCCGGCTCGGCCGCAAGATCGTACGTCGTGGCCGCCGACCGTGGCCACCACCGGCCGGTGAACACCTGCCGCACGGCCGACAGCAAACCGTCAGGGCGCGTCGGTGCCCGACTCGGCGGGCCGTACCATCCCAAAGCCGACGCCCGGCGGCGCAAGCGGGTGACTTTACGGGCGGGTAGGGTCTGGTTCGGCGTGCGCGGACAACCGCGCACCGGTCCCAACCCGCCCGTCGCACCGTGCCCGGCACTGCCGTGTGAACGACTCACGGAGGATCCCTGATCCCGATGGAAGTACAGACGCGTGTGAAACAAGCCGTACGGGCCAGCGACGTCGTCGCGGCGCTGCGGAACCCGAACCATCTCAAGACCGAGTCTCTGGCCGGTCTCATCGTCGCGTTGGCATTGATCCCGGAGGCGATCTCGTTCTCGATCATCGCCGGCGTCGATCCCCGGGTCGGCCTGTTCGCCTCGTTCACCATGGCGGTGACGATCGCGATCGTCGGTGGTCGCCCGGCGATGATCTCCGCGGCGACCGGGGCGATCGCGCTGGTGGTGGCCCCGATCGCGCGTGGGTACGGGTTGAGCTATCTGCTGGCGACGGTGATCCTGGCCGGGATCTTGCAGATTGTGCTCAGTGCTCTCGGTGTCGCGAAGCTGATGCGGTTCGTTCCCCGGTCGGTGATGGTCGGCTTCGTCAACGCCTGGCGATCTTGATCTTCCTCGCCCAGCTACCGCACATGACGGATGTCCCGCGGTTGGTGTATCCGATGATCGCCGCAGGCTTGGTCATCATCGTCGGTCTGCCCATGCTGACGACTGCGGTGCCCGCGCCGCTGGTGGCGATCGTGTTGCTCACCGCTATGACCATGGCCTTCCGGCTAAGGGTGCCGAACGTCGGCGATGAAGGCAAGCTTCCGAGCAGGTTGCCGGAGTGGCTCATCCCGGACGTCCTGTACAACGCGGAAACCCTTCGACTGATCGCCCCGTACGCCTTCGCAATGGCCCTGGTTGGCCTGCTCGAGTCGCTGATGACCGCCAAGCTGGTGGACGACATCACCGACACGCACTCCGACAAGACCCGCGAGAGCTGGGGACAGGGTGTCGCGAACGTCGCCACGGGGTTCTTCGGCGGCATGGGCGGCTGCGCGATGATCGGCCAGACAATGATCAACGTCAAGAGCTCCGGCGCTCGCACCCGGATCTCCACCTTCCTCGCCGGCCTGTTCCTGCTGATTCTCGTCGTGGGACTCGGGGACCTGGTGGCGCAGATCCCGATGGCCGCGCTCGTCGCCGTGATGGTGATGGTCGCCGTCGGCACCTTCGACTGGCACAGCATCGCCCCGGCCACGCTGCGCCGGATGCCGCGCAGCGAGACCGCGGTCATGCTCGTCACCGTCGCGATCACCGTCGCCACCCACAACCTGGCCTACGGCGTCATCAGCGGCGTCATCGTCGCG
>JAQTVU010000045.1 GCA_028706695.1 Mycobacterium sp. | reverse complement strand
CTTCCGATCTGCCGCGCCCGTCACCGCGAAGCGGCGCGAGCGGGCGCGGTCAGTATACGGTCAGGATCCGCCATGGTTATCATTTGCCGGTGGGGATTGCCGCAGCAATGTTGACGCGCCGCGTCGACCCGAAATTCGGGAACGTCGAATTGTCAACGCGACCAAGCCCGGCCACACGTGTACGCCTAATAGCACATCGGAGGTATTTCGCATAGACGCGAACGTCACGTTATCCCGTCGCGGATGCCGCTATTCCGGTGTTGTCCGGTCGGATTTTTTTGCGTAGAGGAAAGCCCACGGACTGCCAACGCGCAAGGCGGTTGCCGAATTGCAGGTGTGGCGCATGCGATCAACCGGCCCGGAGGAGACGATGGACTGCCCGAATTGCTCGACACCACACACCGCCGCGGCCCGCTTCTGCGCCCGGTGCGGCACCCCGCTGCACCCGGCCATCAACCGGTCCCGGCATTTCGCCGCCCACCCCGAAGAGCCGGTGCACGCGCTGGCGGTGCTGAGCACGCTGATGCCGCACCTGTCCGGCGGGCGTCACCACGCCTACCGCGACGCCATCGCCCTGGCGCTGCTGGCGGCGCTGGCCGCCGCGGCGTTCGGCGCGCTGTCGATCGCGTTGGTGCTGGCGGCGGTTGCGCTGCCGGCGGCGGTGCTGACCTACGTGCACGACCACGCCATATGGCGCGACGAGCCGATCGCGGTCATCGGCGTGGCGTTTCTGCTGTCACTGGTCCTCGGTGTCGGTGTGGGCCTGCTCGAACACCACGTCATCACGCCGGTGCTGCTGGCCGCGCCGAATCACCGGCTGCCCGCGCCCAGTCAGATTCTCCAATTGGGCGTCCTCATTCCGGTCGCGGTGTTCGCCGCGGTGCTGATCGCACCGATTCTGTTGACCGCGCGCCGCGCCTTTCACCATCCCGTCGACGCCGTGGTGACCTGCTCGCTCAGCGGTGCCGCGGTCTCACTGGGGCTGAGCATCGCGGTGCAGCGCGGCGCCTTCACCCACCTCGAGGCGACCGCCGGGGACCCGGCGCACGTGGCGTTCATCGCCCTGACGCTCGGGTTCCTGCAACCGATCATCGTCGCCACCGCCGCCGCCCTGGCCGTCGTGCCGGTGCGCGGCGCCGGCGTCAGCATCGTCGCTGGCATGGCGAAGGGCCTGGCGCTGGTGGTGCTCTACGAATCGACCACCACCCTGCTCACCCCCTACGGCACCCGCGGCATCGTGCTGACCACCCTGGTTGCTCTGGTGCTGGCCGCGGCCGGGCTGCTGGGCACCCGCGACATGCTGCACACCGCACTGCTGGCCGAGGCCCAGGCCGCACTCACCGGCGACCGCCCACTGAGCCACGCCCCCGACACGCACCAGGTCTGCGCGCACTGCGGCGCGGCGATCGGCGTCGGCGCCGCGTTCTGCCAAGTGTGCGGAATCGCCACGGCGGCGCTTGTCCCGCACCCTGCCCCGGCGGCGGGACCGTCGGCGTCAACCCCGTGAAAACACCGCCATCCGAGGAGCCATGATGTCAGCGACGCCGCCGCCGCACTACCCCGGCATTGGGAGACGGGCGGGGCACCGGCTGGGACCGATCGCCATCACCGTCATCATCGCGGTGGTCATCCTCGTCGCCGCGGTCCTGACGGCGGTGGTCGTTCTGCCCGGCAGCTCTCACCGGCCCAGAACGTCGCCGGCCACGCCCGGTGGCCGCTCCGCGGTGGCCGCCGTGCGGCTCACGGTCGCCGGCCCGATCGCCGTCGCGCAGGGCATCTCGATCACCCCCGCGGCCGGCTGGACGCTGCAAAACCGGGGGCCGAACTGGGTCACGCTCTACAACGCCGACTCCACCGCGCGGATGCAAGTCGAAGTCAAGCCGGCCAGTGGGACCGATATCATCGCCCTGCTGGAGGCCGACGTCAACCGGTTGACCAGCGCGTCGTCGACCGGCCTGACCAATGTCGTCAATCTCAGCGGCCCGGCCACCAAGACGGTGCAAGGCGCCAACTTTCAGCAGCAGGCCTCCATCGACTACACCGCCGACGTGTCAACCCAGCAGGGCACGATCCCGATCCTCGGCGTGTTCGACGAGCTGCTGAACCCATCGAGGCGGCTGTCGGCCTTCATCGACTTCCGCCAGAACGGCGACGCGACCACTCATGCCGCCGCCGACGGCGGCATGATGCTCAACTCGATGCTGTGACGGCCGATGCTGTGACGGCCGCCGCCGCACGCGCGGCGCGGGCGGATCGCATATCACACACCGCTACCAATGCCGCCGCCCGAGTCCCGGGCCGCGGCGCATTGTGGTTGCGGGACTCCTCGCGCGGCGGCGCCGCCGTTGGCGCCACCACGCCGGGCAACGTCGATACCGCAGCGGTCACAGTATCTGTGCCGGGCGGTCTACAGGTAGGGCAGCGTGGCAGTGGCGGTCTCCGTTGACGGGTCGGCGATGACAGCGGCGAGCGTGGTCTGCAACGTGGCGGTGAGGTGTGCCACCGGTTTGTCGCAGAACCGGCAGCGCGTTTTGAATTGCGGCTGCTCATCTTCGTCCGGCCAGAATCGGCGCGGACCGACAGCGGCCCCCGGGTCGTACTGGATGGCCTGGTGGGGGGCGTCCTTGAGGATCCTGCCGACGGGATGACCTTGCGGGCACTCGAGTTTCAGCATGCCGATCCCCTCGCGGTTGCTCATCGCCGTTCACCGTCCTTGAGGTCTGGGTTGTCGGTGCACAGGTATTGTCGCCCGCCGTTGGTCGGCATTCGCGATCGCGTCACGCAGCAAGTACCCCGTCTACCGAGAGGCGCCGGTAAGCAATTCGACCGGAGCGTTTCGGCCGCCGTCTAGCCGCGTCTAGCCGTGTCTAGCCGCGCGGCAAAGTGGGTATGCCGCGCGGAGACGGCGGTTCATAGGGATTTGCGGTGAAGGGCGGCTATGACCGATAGGGCACCCGTCGCCGAGTTGCTTTCCCCGCGTGTACTTCGCGAATACGCCGTCCTTGCCGACCGAGAGCGGGGCGGGGTGATCGGGCCGCGCGGTGACTGCAGCTGGCTGTGCCTGCCGCGCTGGGACAGCCCCGCGGTGTTCAGTTCGCTGCTGGGCGGCGGCGGCACCTACATCGTGTCCCCGGCCCATCCCCGGTTCGTGTGGGGCGGGCGGTATGAGGAGCGGTCGCTGATCTGGCGGTCGCGGTGGGTGACCACCGACGGGATCGTCGAATGCCGGGAAGCGCTGGCGTTTCCCGGCGATCTGCACACCGCGGTCCTGCTGCGCCGCTGCCGGGCGCTGGACCGGCCGATGCGCATGCAGGTGGTGCTTGACGTGCGCGCCAACTTCGGGGCCGACCACATGAGCGAGCTTTCCCTGCAGGGCGGGATTTGGACCGGGCGGTCGGGCCCGGTGCGATTCCGCTGGATCGGGGCAGGCAACGCCGAGGTGTGCGAGGACGGGTCGCTGCAGGCCTTCGTCACCGTGGAGCCAGGATGCGACCACGATTTCGTTCTGGAAATCTCCGATACCGAGCTGCGCACCGACGTGGCCCGACCCAACGATTCCTGGCGCGAGACCGAAAACGCTTGGCACCAGGCGGTTCCGCGTGTCTGCGGCACGGTGGCCGACGCCGATTCCCAGGCCGCCTACGCGGTGCTTCGGGGGTTGACCAGCAGCGGTGGAGGGATGGTGGCCGCCGCGACCATGTCGCTGCCGGAGCGGGCCGAGCAGGGCCGCAACTACGACTACCGGTACTGCTGGATCCGCGACCAGTGCTATGCCGGGATTGCGGTGGCCACCGCCGGGCCCTACCCCCTGCTCGATGACGCCGTCCGCTTCATCAGCGAGCGGGTCCTCGCCGACGGGCCTCGACTGAAGCCGGCATATTCGGTGTCGGGCGGCCCGGTGCCCCACGAAGAGTCTCTGGACCTTCCGGGGTATCCCGGCGCCTCGGTCAAGACCGGCAACTGGGTCACCGATCAATTCCAGCTCGACGCCTGCGGCGAAGCGCTGCTCTTGCTGGCGTCCGCGGCACGTCTGAACCGCCTCGACCGCACCCACTGGCAGGCCGTGCAGGTGCTGGTGCAAACGATCAAAGAACGTTGGCAAGAGCCCGACGCCGGGATCTGGGAGCTGAACCACCGCCGCTGGGCGCACTCGCGGCTGACCTGCGCGGCCGGGCTGCGGCGCATCGGCGAGGTGGCCCCGGCGCACCAGGGCGCCGAATGGCAGCATCTGGCCGACCTGCTGATCACCGACACCGCGTCGGACTGCCTGCATCCCAGCGGGAGATGGCAGCGCGCGCCCGACGATCCACGCGTCGACGCGGCGCTGCTCATCCCGTCCGTGCGCGGGGCCATCCCGGCCACCGATCCGCGAAACCGCGCCACGCTGGATGCCGTACGCGCCGATTTGAGCCGGCACGGCTTCGTCTACCGCTTCCAGCCCGACGAGCGCCCGCTCGGTGAGGCGGAGGGGGCGTTCCTGTTGTGCGGATTCTTCATGGCCTTGGCCGATCACCAGCACGGCAACCGGGTGGCGGCCGTGCGATGGTTCGAACGCAACCGCACCGCCTGCGGGCCGCCGGGTCTCTACACCGAGGAGTTCGACATCGCCCAGCGCCAGCTTCGCGGGAACCTGCCGCAGGCGTTCGTGCACGCGCTGTTGTTCGAGGCGGCGCACACTCTCGACGACGACTACCGGCCGTCCGTGGGCTGGGGAACGGGGTAACGGCAGGCCTGGACCGCGGTCGAGAGAAAGGCCTTAGGGCTCGCGCAGGAATTAGCCGGGTTTTCGCCTGTGGGGTGCCTCGCATATGTGATATGAGTAAACGTTTGTGGTGGATGAGGATATCGGGCGTCGGTTCGAGGCGGTGCGTCCGCATTTGGACGAAAAGGCGCGGCGGGCGGTGCTCGGCGCGGAGGCGCTGGTGCTGGGCCGGGGCGGAATCAAGCGGGTGGCCGCCGCGACCGGGTCGCATCCAGACACGGTGGCTCGGGGCGTAGCGGAGGTGTCCTCGGCCGAGCCCGCCGATGAGCGGGTGCGGCGGCCGGGAGCGGGCCGCAAGCCGATCACCGAAACCGATCCCGGTCTGCGGGCCGCGCTCGAGGAGCTGGTCGATCCGCAGACCCGCGGGGATCCGATGTCACCGCTGCGGTGGACCACGGCCTCAACGCGCACCCTGGCTGCCGCGCTGAGCGAGCACGGTCATCCGGTGTCGGCCTCCACTGTGCGCGCTGTGCTGGGTGACGAACTCGGCTATCGCCTGCAGGCCAACGCCAAGACGAATCGAAGGAAAGCAGCATCCCGACCGCGACGCCCAATTCCGCCACGTCAACGAGCGGGTGCGGGCGCATCAGGACGCCGGTCAGCCGGTGATCGGCGTGGACACCAAGAAAAAGGAACTGGTCGGTTCGTATAAGAACAGCGGCCGCAAGTGGGAGCCCAAAGGCAAGCCGGAGCAGACCAACGTCCACGACTTCGCCGACAAACAGCTCGGCAAGGCGATCCCCTACGGGGTCTACGACGTCGCAGCCGACACCGGCTGGGTCAACGTCGGCACCGATCACGACACCGCGGCCTTCGCCGTGGAAAGCATCCGCCGCTGGTGGACCGGTATCGGCGCCACCACCCACCCGACCGCGACCAAGCTGCTGATCTGCGCCGACGGCGGCGGCTCCAACGGTTACCGCACCCGACTGTGGAAGACCGAACTCGCCGCCCTCGCAAGCGAAACCGGGCTCACCATCGATGTCTGCCACCTCCCGCCGGGCACGTCCAAATGGAATAAAATCGAGCACCGGCTGTTCTCCCACATCTCGATGAACTGGCGCGGCCGGCCACTGACCAGCCACGAAGTCATCGTGGAATCAATCGCCGCGACCACCACCCGCAGCGGCCCGACCGTCCAACCCGAACTCGACACCGCCAGCTACCAAAAAGGCGTCAACATACCCGATCGCGAGATGAAAGCCCTCGAGGAAACGGGAACCCTCCTCCGAGACAAGTTCCACGGTGAATGGAACTACCGGCTCAACCCAGCGACACACCGAGACGCCGCAACACGCCCAACATCAACCTGAATTAATAACGTGCGAGGCCTTAGCTCGGTTGGGCGGTCGGACTCAAACCGGACACGGTGACAGCATTGCCGACAGCGAACTCCTCCATCGCCCGTCACTGATGCGCGCCGAGGACTCCCGGGGAGCAGGTACCCGAACGGCCAGCCCGAACACGGACGCAGCCGCGGACGGCGGCGGCATACCGCGCGGGCTTGTCATCCGTGCCACAAGTGTCCGCGACAGCGCATGACGTCATGCCTAAACTTTCGCTCGTGCAGCAGATGTTGCGGGTCGATACCGCCGGTTTGCCGGAGTTGGCCACGCGGGTGAGGGCCTGCACCAGCCGCGTCATGGAAGCAGCCGCCGGTTAGCTTATCTAATGAGACCCGTTCGGCCGATCGGCTGGCCTCGGCGGCCGACCCAGTGATCAGCGTGTAGCGATGGCTGCCGTCGCAGGGATTGGTGGCCTGTCGTCGCTGTTGGCCTGGCCCATCGACCATCTCACCGAGGCCGCCGCGCACTGGGACACCGTGGGCGGAGCGCAGCTATGCGCTCGCGCATCAGGCGTGGCGAGACGCCGCATCGGTGGATTGGCGCGGTTAAGCCGCCGAGGCGCTTCGCGCCGCAACGCACGCTGACATGCGAGCCACCAGCTCCGCCGCCGACCAGCTGCAGATGGCGGCCCGCGTTGCGCGCAGCGGAGTCTCGGATTTGTATGCGGCCCGTTCCCGAGTCCGCTACGCCGTGCAGGATACCCAAGGGGCGGGATTCGAAGTGGCCGAAGACCTTTCAGTCACCGACCGCACGCCCGACAGATCGAACGCCCGGCGGGCCGCGCGGGCTGCCCAGGCACAAGCTTTCACCGGGGAGATCCGGCAACGCGCCGCTCAATTGGTCGCCCTGGATCAACAAGTTGCCGGCAAGATCACCGCCGCGGTGGCCGGGGTCCGCGATACTTTCGCGCGAACGCGACCGGCGCCAGCCATGCGGTCAGCGGCCACGCCGCAGGAGCTGGCGGTTGGACAGCCACGCGATGTGGATGTAGAAACCGTCCACCAACAGCCCAATCAGTTCGGTTGTAGTCTCGGAACTGCTGCTGCATCGAGGCGAGGGTGGTGCACACGGATCACCGGGGAAGTTGATCGGACCCCGCGTGCTGTCCGTGGTGAACTCGGGAGCGGGACGGATCGCCGATCCTAGGCATCGCGAACATAGTCTGGGCGGGCGAATCGGTTTCCGTCATGGCACGTACTGTGCGTGACTCGATAGTGGGAGTCCGGCGTTTCGGTCGCGTCAACCCGTCCGGCGGCCGCTCGCTTGTCTGGACCCGCTACCCCTTGTGTTCGTGCGAATGGCGTGCCACGAGTTCACCCAACTCGGCCAGATGCCGGTCGGCCAACTTGTGATGATCCTGCAGCAGTCGCTCGATGAGCTTGCGGTGCTCATCCATATGCCGCGCGGCCAATGAGTCATGCTCACTAATGGACACGTGATCCTGTTTAGCGAAATCGCGGTGCTCGGCCAGATGCCGGTCCGTGAGTGCTCGGAGTTCAGCGAGATGGGCATCCGCCAGCTCGCGATGTTCTCGCAAGTGTGCCTCGGCCATTTTCTCGTGCTCGGCCAGATGCACCCGTGAGACCTCGGCGCTTTCCTTTGATGATGCGGACATGAGATGTGTTCCTTCTCCTTGTGCGAATGCGCCCGACTCGCAGTACAGCCGTCGGCGGAGTCTTCGTTGTCTGACTGTGACGCCTGGTACCCTGCACCGGGAAATGCGTTGAAGATATGAGGCGAGGTATTCGAAGATCTCGATGGGTTCTCTTAAAAGCCTAAGACGAACTCGACCAAGTTGCCACCAACTCCGACCGATTGCACACAGCCGAAGCGGTCAAACCAACGATCACCGGAGAAGAACCGGACGAAACGAATCAACCATAGAGCGCACACCCCTGTTCGTGCAGGTAAGGCAGGGTGGTCCCGACTGGGATCGAACCAGCGACCTTCCGCGTGTGAAGCGGACGCTCTTCCACTGAGCCACGGGACCGCGCCGAGAGGCGAACGACGTCGAAGACTAGCACGATCGACGGCCCGCCCAACGCCCACGTGCTCGCCCGGAGGTCGCGCGATAGCGTAAAGCGCACGGACCTAGAGATTTGTGTGTGCCCGCCGGTGTGGACTATCGTCGTCCTTCGCACCGGGCGACGATCTCGTCCGAGGCGTGCGGATGTAGCGCAGTTGGTAGCGCATCACCTTGCCAAGGTGAGGGTCGCGGGTTCGAATCCCGTCATCCGCTCGAAGGTGCAAGTGGCATCAGTCCCAGCGGTGGAGTGGCCGAGTGGTGAGGCAACGGCCTGCAAAGCCGTGCACACGGGTTCGATTCCCGTCTCCACCTCCGAATTGGACCCTCAGCGCGATTAGCTCAGCGGGAGAGCGCTTCCCTGACACGGAAGAGGTCACTGGTTCAATCCCAGTATCGCGCACCACAGTTTGCGCAGGTGAGGGCGGTTTTCGAGCCGAGACCGGACCACATGGGCTGGGCATGGGCTAAGGGAAATCGGGGCGCCGGCGCCCCAACCCGAAGGGGAGCGACCCATGGACACCACCGACCTGTGCGACCCCGAATCGTCCGTGCCCGACGACCTGCCACCGCGGGACACCCTGCGTATGCGAGAAGGTGCCGGCCGCGCACGCGAACGGCTACGCCTGGCGCGGCGCCTATTTCCGGCGGGCGATCGGCGTGTGGAAGGTTCTCGCGGAGATAACCGGCACGGAGGCCGTGCTCTTCGATGCAGACATGCATGGGCACGACAGCGAGGACGGTCAACCACACCCTGTGGATCAACGGCGAGGTGCCTGTCCGGGCCAGAGGCTGCAGGCGGTGGCCGGCGTGCTGATCGCGGCGGCGATGGACGACGGCCACGGGGACGGCAACCGGGATGAAGCCTCTCGTGGAAGGCGCGTACCCGGATGACCTCGTGGCTGGCGAGAGCGGCTGTTCACCCGAGGATGGGTACGGTATCGGCGAGGAGGTCGCCGGCGGCCACCTGGCGAAGCGCGGGAGCCGCATGAGACCCATTGCAGCGCCATCTTCGCCAGCACAACCCGACGGTTCGTAGTGGCACAAGGCTATCTTCGGCGACCAGCTCGGGCGCGGCCAGGCAAGCCGAGCAACCAACTCCACGAGCGCATCATCGCACGAACGCGGAGTCGAGGGTGATCGCCCCGGACACCACATCGGCAGCGAGGTCGGCTTTGCAGTCGCGGCCGATGCCAGCCGAAGTGATCTTGTTGGCCCAAGTCGGTATTCAGGGATTCGACGTCTCCGCGTCCGCGCCGGGAATCGGCAAGTCGTATCTGCAACTCCTTGTGTGTCTCGTCGCCTTCATCGTCGT
>JAQTVU010000044.1 GCA_028706695.1 Mycobacterium sp. | reverse complement strand
CGACCTTCAGCTGCACGGAGCGATCCAGGTAGGACTGCGGCGTGCCCAGACCGTAGATGCACGACACCGAGGCGACCACTACCACGTCGCGCCGCGACAGCAGCGACGACGTCGCCGAGTGCCGCAGCCGCTCGACGTCATCGTTGATGGAGCTGTCCTTTTCGATGTAGGTGTCGGTCTGCGCGATGTACGCCTCCGGCTGGTAGTAGTCGTAGTACGACACGAAGTACTCGACGGCGTTGTGCGGCAACATCTCCCGCAGCTCATTGGCCAACTGGGCGGCCAGCGTCTTGTTCGGCGCCATAACCAGGGTGGGCCGCTGCAGGCGTTCGATGAGCCACGCGGTGGTCGCCGACTTCCCGGTGCCGGTGGCGCCGAGCAGCACCACGTCGCGCTCGCCGGCCCGGACGCGCCGCTCTAACTCCTCGATGGCGGCCGGCTGGTCGCCGGCCGGCGCGTACGGGCTGACCACCTCGAAACGCGCGCCGGCCCGCACCACGTCCTCAACCGCGCGGTACTCCGAATGGGCGATGACCGGGTGCTCAGTAGCGAATGCCATGGGTAGCCAGCTCCCTATCCCTTCGGATGACGCCTCGTAGGCGTGCAGATCCTCGTAGGCGTGCAAATCCTCGTAGGCGTGCAGATGGTGTCGGGTCGGCCGCCGACGCCGTCGTTTGTCGGCCGACATGACACCGACACCTTCCCGACGCGTCACCGTTCACGTTGTGCGCCACTCCCAGCACACGCCAACGGCGCACGGGCACGGCCAGAAATCGGCCGCCTGGACCACTAGGCAGGACGCGTTCAGACACAAGCCCATCCGGTTCCGAACCGCACGAGCGTTCCCCCGAGCACCTCGCAGGACGCAACATGTCACCAGGGTAGAGCCGGTCACCGACATCGGCGGCAGCAAGCTGTCGGTCCCGGGCTTATCCGGCGGGGCGGGTCCACATCCGGGTGACCGGATCGCATTCGAGCAGGTAACCGTCGCTCGAGGTGGTCATGGCGAACGCCGACGTGTTGGGCCGGTCGCAGGAGCTGCCGGACGCGTGCACCCCCATGACGATGGGGGCCTTGGCCCAGGTGTTGCCCTCGCAGACGACCTGCTCGTTGTTGGTGGGGTCGAAGGCGAGCTTGTCGACGTCGCTGCACAACCCGCCGAGGACGGGCGGCACCGGGCGGGCCGGCGCGGGCGAGGTGTTGACCATCTGCGCGGGGTCGACCAGGTTCACCCGCGGTGGCACCTCACCCACCCGAGTGGCCACCACCGGCACCCGCACGACCGCTCCCCGCGCGCCGCACTCGTCGCCGATCACCGTTTCGGTCTGCGTGCCGCGCAGGCTGCCATCGGCCTGCGGGGCCAACGACCAGGCAACGTTTTCCTGTTGGGTGGCCTTGCCGCCGGTGGGATTGGTGCAGCCCACCCGCTCCTGCCGGGGCGACCCCTGCCAATACCCACCAACGAAGCGCAGCGTATCGGCGTGGCCACCGTTGGTGGTGCTGGCCACCTGCTGCGTGGCGTTGTCGAGCCGGACCGCGGTGGCCGCGCAGCCGTTGGTGGTGCACGCCGACCGGAAAGCCCACCAGTTGGTGTCGGCGCCGTCCCGGCGGATAGCGACACCGTTGGTGCTCTGCTTGCCGCGGTAGTAGGTCACCCGGAAGGTCCCGTTGAGGACCGGCCCGCCCGACCTGATCGCCGCGGCCGGGGGCGCGGGGACCGCCGGATTGGAGGCGAGCGCGGGCCGGTCCGGGGGGCGCTCCGGCTGGACGGAGTAGAAGGCCGACCACGTCACCGCCACGGCGGTCAGCACGGCGAAGACCAGCGCGGTCGCCCACCGGGTCCGGGAGGAGAGCCGGTGGCTCATCGCCACCGCGGCGCCGAGGGGGCCGCGCCGCCGAGGCGGGCTGACCCGGTCGCCGGGCTCCGCGCTGCGCCCCGCGGCGGCGGCCCGCTCGGTGACGGCGGCGGCGAAGGCACGACACCGCTCGAACCGGTCGGCGGGCTGTTTGGCCAGGGCCCTGACGAAGACGTCGTCGAGATACGCCAGATCCGGGCGGTGCTCGCTGAGCCGGGGCGGGTCGTCGTGCAGATGCTGGCTGATCACCGCAATCGGGTTCGCGTTGCGGAATGGTGGCGCGCCGGAGAGCAGGTGAAAGGCCGTCGCGGCCAAGGCGTACTGGTCCGACCGGCCGTCGATCTTGCCGCCGGTCAGCTGTTCGGGCGCAGCATAGGCCACCGTGCCCACCGCGACGTTGGTCTCGGTGATGCCGCTGATGTCGCCCAGGTGGCGGGCAACCCCGAAGTCCGCCAAAACGATTCGCCGTTCCCCGTCCTCGGGATGAGTGAGCAGGATGTTGGCGGGTTTGACGTCGCGGTGCAGCAGCCCGCGATCGTGGGCGTAGTCGAGCGCGCCGGCCACGGCTTGCAGGATGGCGCACACCTCACGGATCGGCATGCCCTCCTGGTAGCGCTCTTTGACCAGCCGGGCGGCATCCGTGCCCTCGACGTAGTCCATGGAGATCCACAGCTGGCCGGCGAATTCGCCGCGGTCGTGGACGCCGACGATATGCGGATGCCACAGCGTCGCGGCCAGATCGGCCTCCCGGTTGAACCGCTCGCGGAACTCACGATCCGCGGTGACCGCTTCGGCGAGGACCTTGATCACGTCGCGGCGCGGCAACCGCGGATGCAGGGCCAGGTACACCTCGGCCATGCCCCCGGCGCCCAGCTGCCGCAGGATCGTGTAGCCGGCAAACGGCGCGCCGTTGTTGATCGCGAGTCGCGAGGCGCTGGCCTCGCCGTCCCGGTCCGGCGCCGGCGGCTCGACGGGTGGAGTGGAGCCGGCCGGCGGGACCCGGCGCAACAGGTGCGCCACGGTCGCCGAGGACCGCGAATGAAAACCTGCACGCAGGGCCGCACGGGCCTGCCGCGGGTTGCTCAGCAGCCGCCGCCCGGTGCCCAGACGCCGCGTCGTCCCTCCGCGCTCGTCCATCTCTCGTCTCCCCCTTGTCACTGGCCCGCCGGCGTCGCCGCAACCCCGGATCATGCCCTATGACAGTGGGCGAACCGTCTCAGCAGGCTATGAACGAGCTATGAGTGACCGAAACGGAAACAAAGCTAAATCACAGCCGCGTTCCTAGAGCCCGCCCGCGTAACGGGCCGATACTTGAGGAGTGAGTCGACCCGCCCCGCCCGTGCTGACAGTCCGGCACGACGGCTCCCAACTTACCTTCGCGGCGGGTCAAGAAGTCGTCATCGGGCGCGACGCGCTGGCCGACGTGCGCATTCCGGATCCGCGCATCTCCCGGGCCCATCTCATCGTGCGGTTCGACCAGGGGCGGTGGCTGGCGATCGACAACGGCTCGCTGAACGGCACCTACGTCAACGGCTACCGCATGCCGGTCGCCGACATCCACGACGGTCAAAGCATCAACCTCGGCAACCCGCATGGGCCGCGGCTGACTTTCGCGATCGGACCGCAGCAGGGCCAAGCCCGCTGCCCAGCCCAGCGCAGAGCGATGCCAGGCTCGGGGCCACCGACCCTGGCGTGGTCGGTGACCGAGCAGACCAGCCCGGTGCCGCCGAGTCCGCCACGGCGCCGGGGCCGGGCCGGTCCCGTGCGGACCGGCCCCCAGGTCGCCCCGACGCCGCCGGCCCGGCCGCAGCCGGCGAACGCATCCGGGCGCCGGCCCCCCGCCGCCGAGCTGCCCAAGGCCGCATCGGCATCGCCGAGGCCGCCCGGCCCGCCGGCCGACGAATTGACCGTGGTCAACGCGGACTCGGTCGCCGCAGCGTCCCCGGCACAATCGGCCGGAACCGAGACGGCGGCGCCGGCCGAGTCCACCGTGATCAACGTGAAGAGCGCCGACGTCTCGGATCTGGCGACCCGGATGGTGAAGGTGCCGGCGCCGGGCTCGTCGCAAGGCCGGGACGGCGCCGTCACCATCGGCCGCGCCGCCGACAACGACATCGTGGTTTCCGACGTGCTGGCCTCACGCCACCATGCCACCCTGGTGCCCACGCGCATCGGCACCGAGATCCGCGACACCAGCGTCAACGGGACCTTCGTCAACGGCACCCGGATCGGGTCGGCCATCCTGTCCGACGACGACGTCGTCACCATCGGCAACGTCGACCTCGTCTTTCGTGACGGCACCCTGGTCGCGGAAAGTCGGGCCGGGGCCCGCACCAGCGGCCTGCAGGTGCGCGACATCACCTACACCGTCGACAACACCAAGCAACTGCTCGACCACATCTCGCTGACCGCACGCCCGGGCACCCTGACCGCCGTGATCGGCGGCTCGGGCGCCGGAAAGAGCACCCTGGCGCGGCTCATCGCCGGCTACACCAGCCCCACCTCCGGCTCGGTGAGCTTCGAAGGCCACGACATCCACGCCGAGTACGCTTCCCTGCGCAGCAGAATCGGCATGGTCCCCCAGGATGACGTCGTGCACCGGCAGCTGACGGTCAACCAGGCCCTGGGCTACGCCGCCGAACTGCGTCTGCCGCCCGACACCGGTAAAACCGACCGCGCCCAGGTGGTCGCCCGGGTGCTCGAGGAACTTGACCTCACCAAACACGCCGACACCCGCGTCGACAAACTCTCCGGCGGACAGCGCAAACGCGCCTCGGTGGCGCTGGAACTGCTCACCGGGCCGTCGCTGCTGATTCTCGACGAACCCACCTCCGGCCTCGACCCCGCCCTCGACCACCAGGTGATGACCATGCTGCGCCGGCTCGCAGACGCCGGTCGGGTGGTCATCGTGGTCACCCACATGCTGTCCTACCTCGACGTCTGCGACCAGTTGCTGCTGGTAGCACCCGGCGGCAAAACCGCCTTCTGCGGCCCGCCCGACCACATCGGCGACGCCATGGGCACCACCAACTGGGCCAAAATCTTCACCAAAGTCGGCGCCGACCCCGATGAGGCCGCCCGACGCTTCCAGGCCCGCAGCGAAGCCCAGAAACGACCCCGGCGTCTCCTGCCGGACAAGGACGCCCCCGCCGATCTGGGGGAACCGGTCCACACCAGCCTGCGGCGCCAGATCTCGACGGTCGCCCGCCGCCAGGTCCGCCTGGTCGTCGCCGACCGCGCCTACTTCATCTTCCTGGCGGTGCTGCCGTTCGTCCTCGGTGTCCTTTCCCTCACCGTCCCCGGCACCGGCGGGTTCCGCGCCGCCGGTCCCGACACCGGCACGCCCGACGAGTCGGCCCAGATCCTGAACCTGTTGCTGCTCGCGGCGGCTTTCATGGGAACCGCGCTGACGATCCGCGACCTGGTCGGCGAGCGCGCGATCTTCCAGCGCGAGCAGGCGGTCGGCCTGTCCACCACGGCCTACCTGCTGGCCAAGACCGCGGTGTTCTGCGGCTTCGCCGTCCTGCAGTCGGCCGTCACCACCACGATCGTGGTGGCCGGCAAGGGGGCGCCCACCCGCGGCGCCGTGCTGCTGGGCAACCCGACGCTCGAGCTGTTCGGCACGGTGGCCGCGACGTGCGTCGCATCGGCCGTCCTGGGGCTGGCCATCTCCGCACTGGTCCGCTCCAGTGAACAGATCATGCCGCTGTTCGTGGTCTCGATCATGGCCCAGCTGGTGCTGTGCGGCGGCATGGTGCCGGTGACCGGCCGGCTCGGACTCGACCAGCTGTCCTTCGCGATGCCCGCCCGGTGGGGCTATGCCGCGGCCGCGGCAACGGTCGACCTGCGTCGCCTGGTGCCCGGCTCGCTGCTGCCCCAGGACCGGTTCTGGGCGCACACCTCGAAGATCTGGCTGTTCGACATGGGCATGCTGGCCACCCTGTCGGTGTTTTACGCCGGTTTTGTGCGCTGGAAGATCCGGCTGCGACGCTGACGTAAGGTGGCAGGATCCATCCGCCGAAGCGCGAGACATTCGACCTGCTCGCCCGCACCAACACCGACCCGAAGGGCATAGTGCGGGCCGTCGACGAATACGTCGTGCGGCCCTGGGGCCTCTACGTCGCTCGTCCGACGCCGGGCCGCGCCGAATTCCACTACCTCGAGTCGTGGCTGCTGCCGGCAGTGGGACTGCGCGCCACGGTCTTTCACTTCAATCCCGGCCATGAACGCGACCACGACCACTACCTGGACGTCGGCGAGTACACCCCCGGCCCGAACATGTGGCGTTCCGAAGACCATTACCTCGACATCGAGGTCCGTACCGGCGTCGCGGCGGCCCTCGCCGACATCGACGAACTGCTGGACGCCGTGCGCCACGGCCTGCTCAGGCCGGAAGCCGCCGAGCGCGCCGTGCGCCACGCCACCGTCGCCATCGAGGGGCTGGCCCGCAACGACTATGACCTGTCCCGCTGGTTGACCGGTTTCGGGATGAAGCTCACCTGGCGGGGCAGCTCAGGGTGACTTCCCCGGCGTCGCGCCGTTGGTGAGACTGCTGATCGCGGTCCCACTGCGCGGCTCGGGCCGGCGGAAAGCAGCCAGTCCAGCAGAGCCGGCAGCGAGAGCGACAGGGTGGTGACGAGCAGCGCGACCAGGCCGCGACCGTCCGATCCGGGCAAAACCGGCAGACACTATCGGGCCGTGTGCAGGATCGTCTCGAGCAACACCGCGACGCCGCTGACCGCGGCGGTGATCGCCAGTGTCACCCAGTCGGCCGACCGGGGCCGGACCGGATTGGCGGCGAGCTGACCGGTTCCGCCGCGGGCGGTGATCGCATCGCCCATCTCGTCGCCGCGCCGCAACGTCACGGTGATGGCCGCCGCCAACAGGTCGATGACCTCCAGCGCGTGCCGCCGGCGGCGGGCCCTGCGGCTCCGCGGGATTCGCTTGGGCCGCAGCCGGCGGGCGGCGTAGAGCACCTGGAATTCGTCCATCAGCATGGGGAAGGCGCGCAGCGCCAGCGCCAGGGCGACCGCCCACTCGTCGACGGGGATCCGCAGGATTTTCAGCGGGCGGCCCAAAATCGCCAGCGCAGGCCCGATGTCGGCGACGTTGGTGGTCCAGGACACCATCGCCCCCAGGGCCAGCAGCACGATCGACAGGGCGGCGATGCGCAGGAAGTTCAGCAGTCCCCCGAGCCAGATGTGCAGTCCGCCCACGGAGATCATCGGGCTGCCGCCGGCCAGCGCGGCCGTGATGCCGCCCAGCGCGATGACGATCCACAGCCAACGCGGCATCGACGGAAGCGCCCCGCGCGGGATGCACGCGATGCGCGCAGCCGCCAGCACCAGCGCCGCCACCAGCCCGATCGTCACCCACCCCGGGTAGAAGGCAAGCAACACCGAAACACCGGAAACCACCAGCAGC
Source organism: Mycobacterium sp. (assembly GCA_028706695.1). Lineage (GTDB taxonomy): Bacteria > Actinomycetota > Actinomycetes > Mycobacteriales > Mycobacteriaceae > Mycobacterium. The sequence goes on along the minus strand of JAQTVU010000044.1, from coordinate 2,247 downwards.
TTGGTGCCCGCCCACAGCTCATGGATGGTCGACGTGCCGGGCACCGGAATCAGCAGCACCACCGGGCGGGCGGCACGCCGATCACGGCCGCTCGGCGGCGGCGAAGTCGTGCTCACGCGACACCGCCCGCCGGGGTCGGCACCGGCTCGAGGACGCCGCCGCGCAGGTGCAGCGTGCGTGGGCACAGGCCTTCCAGCCCGGCGAAGTCATGGGAGATGACCACGACGGTCAGGCCGCGCTCCCGGCGTAGGTCTTCCAGCAGCCGCAGCAGGCCGCGCTGGCTGGCGGCGTCCAACCCCGCCAACGGCTCGTCAAGGATCAACGCGCGCGGTGAGCAGGCCAGCAGGCCGGCCAGCACCACCCGGCGCATCTGGCCGCCGCTGAGCTGGTCGATGCGCCGTTTTCCCAGCGCGGAGTCGAGCCCCACGACGGCCAGCGCCGCGGCGACGCGGTCCCGGTCACGGTGCGAAAAGCCGCCCGCGGAGGCCACTTCCAGGTCAACCCGGCTGCGCATCAGCTGCAGTCTGGCCGCCTGAAACGACAATGCCACCTCGCCGACATGCTCATGGGCGGGCCGGCCGTCGACCAGGCAGACCCCGCTGGTGGGCGTCGTCAATCCGGCCATGATCCATGCCAGCGTCGACTTGCCGGACCCATTGCCGCCATGGATCAGCAGTCCGTCTCCCTTTTCCACCACGAAGCTGACGTCGCGCAGCGCGGTTGTGGCCCACGGTGTGCCGACGCTGTATTCGTGGCCGACGCCGATCAGTTCGATCGCCGGCGTGGACGAGGTGCGATCGGCCGCGGCGGTCGGCGCCGGGGCGGGGGCCGTTTCGACCATGTCGGTGTTGTCGGGTGAGTCGCTGAGGTTGATGATGCGGTCCGCCGATTCCGCCTCGTTGTTGTAGTGGGTGATGTGCACCAGGGCGGTCCGGTGGCGCTCGGCGAGACCCGACAGCACGCCCAGCAACGCATCCCGGCCCTGCTGGTCGACCATGGTGGTGACCTCGTCGGCGATGAGCAGTGCCGGCTCCCGGGCCAGCGCAGCGGCGAGGGCCAGGCGTTGCAGCTCACCGCCGGACAAGCTGCCGGTGTCACGCTCGGCAAGTCCATCCAGGCCGACTTCGCTCAGCAACTGCGCGACGTCGATCCGGGCGCCCGGCGGCAGGCCCCACACCACGTCGTCGGCGACCCGGGTGCCCAGCACCTGACTTTCCGGATGCTGAAGGACCACGGCGGTGCCGCCGCGCTTGCCCAGCCCCACCGAGCCGGGGCGGTGCACGGTGCCCGAGGTCGGTTGCCGGCCGCACAGGATCAGCATCAGCGTGGTCTTGCCCGACCCGTTGGCCCCGGTGACCGCCAGATGTTCGCCGACCCGCAGGTGCAGGCTGACTTCACGCAGCGCGTCCTGCGCGGCGCCCGGGTAGCGGAAGCGCACCCTGTCCAACCGCACCGGGACCGGCCCGGCCGGCGGTTCCGCACCCTGACCGGCGTCCCAGGCGTCCAGCTGGTGCACGTCGGGCAGACCACGCATGCGATGCAACAATCGCGACAGGGCCCACCACCCGATCAGCGACACCACCATGATGCCCACGGTGAAGTAGCCCAGCATCAGCCACGGCCAGTAGTGCAGCCCGACGGCGAAATACCGCTTCATCGCGGCGGCCGCCTGCTGCAGGTGCGCGTGGGACATGGACGCAGCCAGGCCGTCGACGTCGGAGGTCATCACCTGGAAAATAAGGTGCCGCAGCCGGGTCATGGCGGCCAGCATGCCGACCATGACGGCGCCGAACGCCAGTCCGGCGATCAGCGATGAGACGGTCACCGTGACCGTGCCCCGGCCTTTCCGCTTGACGAATCCGGTCAACCCGCCGACATAGGTGCAGTGGATGACCGTCATCAAACCGCCCAGCCCGGCGATCAGAAAGGCGATCACGCCGGCGGCAACGGTCGCGGCAAGCAGCACCCGCATCCGGTAGCGGTAGGCCAGCAGGCCCGTCGGCACGGTGCCCAGCAAAGCCAGGCCCGCGGCGAACGGGACGACCACGGAGACGATGGCGATCACCGCGCCCAGCGCGCCCATGACGGAAGCCTGCGGCCGCTCGACCGGTCGCAGCGACACATTCCGATGTCGCGAACGTGAGGCTCTGGGGACGGTCACCCAACAGATTCTGCCAGGCCGCGGCGGCGAGCCCCTGCCAAACGTCGTCTGCGCTGGGTTTTCAGGTGCTGGTCGGCAACACAACA
>JAQTVU010000043.1 GCA_028706695.1 Mycobacterium sp. | reverse complement strand
GGGTGTCCAGGTCAGCGTCCACGACAAGTCTCCAGGGCTTGAGAGTGCGGTTACAACGCCGATCCTGGACGCCCTCGCCTCATAAACCTCACAAGACACACCAGTCCCCTTGAATCACTCATCTAGGTATTCGCCGAAGCCCCCCGGCCGAACGGCCGGGGGGCTTGGCCCTCGAAACATAAGCCCATGCGGACGTTCCCGGCGTGTCGCCGCAATGGCTTATGTGTCGGGGCTTATGTGTCGGAAGGCTTATGTGTCGGAAGGCTTATGTGTCGGAAGGCTTATGTGTCGGAAGGCTTATGTGTCGGAAGGCTTATGTGTCGGGGCTTTTGTGTCGGGGCTTTTGTGTCGGGGCTTTTGTGTCGGGCGCTGTGCCCCGACAGCCCGGGCCGTTCAGGCGGACCGGCGGATGCCGCGCGTGCGGCCGATGTCGCCCTTGAGCAGCAGGTCGCGCTCGGATTCGGACAGGCCCCCCCACACGCCGTAGGGCTCACCCACCTCCAAGGCGTGGGAGCGGCATTCCTGGATCACGGGGCACTGGCGGCACATCTCCTTGGCGCGTTGCTCGCGTTGCATCCGGGCGCGGCCGCGCTCCCCGTCGGGATGGAAGAACATCGACGAGTCAACCCCGCGACAAAGACCCTGAAGTTGCCAGTTCCAGATGTCGGCGTTCGGCCCGGGTAGGTGCTCAGGCTGTGGCATTGGTTTGTTCCCTCTCTGCACGGCACGCCGAAGTAAGGTCACGTTCGAGAAGCGTCCGAGAAGTGGTTGTGCAACTGATTCGAGCGGCGTCACCGATGACAACCCGTCAGGCCTAGACGTTAGGGGTGAGGATGAATTTCCGTCAATAGACACTTAGCCAAGCAAAATATTCACTAGCTGAAACTAAATTAACGTTGAGTTCATCTATGCGGCGTTTGCCCTTCCGAGGCCGCACTACCAGCCACTTGGCCGGAGCGAGATCGCCCAGCTCAGCGCGCGAAACAAGGGGAGTGGCAATTATCGCCGCGCCGGTCGCCATTAACATTGCAGTAACGCAAAGAGCACAGACTGTTTACGGCCGTCGTCGTGTTTGAAACTCATCACACTTCCTCGCGCGACCGCAAACTGGCCGGCGCCGCGTTCGGCGAGGAGTGCCGGTGCTGGCCGCTGCCCACGGCTACCACACCGGTTCAGTTGTGGCTGCGGGCCGTCGCGGCCGGCGGACAAGGCCGCTACGGCAGCGCTTTCCAGGATCTGGCCGTGCTGCGCCGCAGCGGCAGCGTGGGACGGCTGGTCTCCCTGGCCCACAGCACGCAGGGATCCTTCCTGCGCCAGCTCGGTTGGCACACGCTGGCGCGGGCCCACGACGGGCACGCCCTGCGACTGGCCGGCGACGATCCCGAGGCCCGCGCCGACGCGCTGATCGGGCTGGCGGCCGACGCGCTGGGCCTCGGCCGGTTCGCGGCCGCGGCGACGTTGTTGGCCCGCGTGGACCCGGTGCCGGCGGTGCCCGACCGGCTCGGGGTGCGTAGGCGGTGGGTGGCTGCCGAGCTGGCGATGGCCTCGGGCCGCGGGGAGGCCGCCGTGCGCCATGCCGCCGAAGCGGCGGAACGGGCGCAGGCGATGGCCATCCCGTCGGCGCGGCACCGCGTCAAGAGCGATGTGGTGCTGGCCGCCGCGCTGTGCAGCGCCGGCGCCACCGAGCGCGCCCGCGCCATCGCCGAGGCGGCGCTGGATGGCACCGAGCGGCTGGGACTGCACCCGCTTCGTTGGGCCTTGGCATGCTTGCTGATCGATATCGGAAGCGTCACGCTTCCAACACAAGAACTGAACAAAATTCGCGATATCTCCGCAGCTCAGGTGCGACGCGCCGGGGGATCCTGGCGTTCCGCTTGAATCGGCGTGACGCCCGTTATGGTCATTGCGTTAGTTAGCCCCGCGCTGTGGCCTGACCGTAACGTTGGAGATACCGCCGTCGATGACAATTCTTGGGGAGCGTCTCGACGCTGCGGTGGCGGAGGCCGTAGCGGGGGACCGTAAGGCGCTACGGGAGGTGCTGGAGACCATCCGTCCGATTGTCGTGCGATATTGCCGGGCGCGAGTCGGCACAGTCGATCGGGGTGGCCTGTCAGCCGATGACGTTGCTCAGGAGGTGTGCTTGGCCACCATCACGGCGCTGCCGCGTTATCGGGAGCGGGGACGCCCGTTTTTGGCTTTCCTGTACGGGATCGCGGCCCACAAGGTGGCCGACGCCCATCGGGCCGCCGGCCGCGACCTCGCGTACCCGGCCGAGTCGGTTCCCGACCGCTGGTCATCCGAAGCGGGCCCCGAGCAGATCGCGATCGAGGCCGACTCGGTCAGCCGCATGAGTGAATTGCTGGAGATCTTGCCCGCCAAACAGCGCGAGATCCTGATCCTGCGGGTGGTCGTCGGCCTGTCCGCCGCGGAGACCGCCGCCGCCGTCGGAAGCAGCCCGGGGGCCGTCCGCGTGGCCCAGCACCGTGCGCTGTCACGACTCAAGTCCGAAATCGTCGCGGCAGGTGACTATGCGTGAGTTTCGTTATGCACCCGACCAAGCGGCCCTCGACGAGCTGGCCCGCACCGACCTGCTGCTGGACGCGCTGGCCGAACGCAGGCCGGTCGAGTTCCACGAGCCCGAAGACCCCGACGACCCTGGCCCGGGCGACGAAGCGCTGGCCGTCCTCCTCGAGGACTGGCGCGACAACCTGCGGTGGCCGCCGGCCAGCGGGCTGGTGTCACCGGAAGAGGCCGTCGAGGCGCTGCGTACCGGGATGGCCGACCGCCGGCGGAATCGGCGGGCCCTGGCGGCGATCGGGTCGGTGGCGGTGACGTTGCTGATGCTCAGCGGTTTCGGCGCGGTGGTGGCCGAGGCCCGGCCCGGGGACGCGCTGTATGGCCTGCACGCCATGTTCTTCGACCGGCCGCGGGTCAACGACAACCAGATCATGTTGTCGGCAAAGGCCGATCTGGCGAAGGTGCAGCAAATGATCGACCAGGGTCGCTGGGATCGGGCCCACGATCAGCTGGTCGAGGTCAGCAGCACCCTGCAGTCCATGAACGACGGGGCCAGCCGGAACGACCTGATGAACCAGTTCAACCTGCTCAACACCAAGGTCCAAAGCCGCGACCCCAACGCGACACCGCCAGAAAACCGGCCTTCGCCGACGGCTGTCGCATCGCCGACGCCGAACCCCGGTAGCTATCGGCAGCCCGAACCAACACCGATTCCGCGGTTGCGGCAATCCGGCGACACTCCGTGAGAGGCACGGCGCTCAGTGGCGTCGGGGAGATCGGTCCGCGTCGGAGGTCGCCTCGTCGAGTGAGGCGTCGGCGTAGCCCCGGCAGTAGTCCCATGTGACGTAGGAGTCCGGTTCCGGGTCGTAGGCGGGCTCGTGCGGGCGCACGGTGCCGTCGACCAGCAGTTGCAGCAGGTTGGCCCGCAACATGTCCCAGTCGTGGTAGTGGTCTTGCTGGCATTCGTCGCAGCAGACCACCAACCCGCGAACGCCTTTGTGCGCCAGCAACGCCTCGTAGACGGCAAGATCGGCGAGGTCGGCTTCGACCGCCATGCGCTCCTGCTGGTCCAGGGGTTGCCCCTGCTCGACGGCATCCAGCGCCGCCGACGGGTCGTAGGGGTCATCGGCAAACGGATCGGGCGGCAAACCCGGCGGGAGGTGGTCGCGCACGCCTCTAGCCTACGCAAGCAGGCAATGATAACGCCAGCAGGGAGATGCCCGTCGTTTTGACTTGATTCGGTTGCACTCTGCCACTCGGCACGTCGTCACGGCGCGCGTCGCCACCGTCGAGAGGCGAGCCGATAGGATGGGTTCGTCACCTCACATGCGTATGGAGGCCTCACCGATGTCCCGTGGCCTGTCCCACCTCGAAGCCGGCTCCGACCTGGTCGCCAGCCCCTACCTGCGGGTTGGCGGCCTGTCGGACCAGCCGGCGCCGACCGGGGGGGACAACCCCGGCAAGGTGGCCATGCTGGGCCTTGCCTTCGACGACGTCCTGTTGCTGCCCGCGGCCTCCGATGTGGTGCCGGCCGGCGCGGACACCTCCAGCCTGCTCACCAAGAAGATTCGGCTCAACGTGCCGTTGGTCAGCTCGGCCATGGACACCGTCACCGAGTCGCGGATGGCCATCGCGATGGCCCGGGCGGGCGGCATGGGGGTGCTGCACCGCAATCTGCCGGTCGCCGAACAGGCCGGTCAGGTCGAAATGGTCAAGAGGTCCGAGGCCGGCATGGTCACCGACCCGGTCACCTGCCGGCCCGAGGACACGTTGGCTCAGGTGGAAGCCCTGTGCGCCCGTTTTCGCATCTCCGGTCTGCCGGTGGTCGACGACTCCGGGGCGCTGGTCGGCATCATCACCAACCGCGATCTGCGCTTTGAGGTAGACCAGTCGCGGCCTGTGTCGGAGGTGATGACCAAAGCCCCGCTGATCACCGCCCAGGAGGGGGTCAGCGCCGACGCGGCCCTGGGCCTGCTGCGCCGCCACAAGATCGAAAAGCTTCCCGTCGTCGACGGCCACGGACGGCTGACGGGGCTGATCACCGTCAAGGACTTCGTCAAGACCGAGCAACATCCGCTGGCCACCAAGGACAAGGACGGCCGGCTGCTGGTCGGCGCCGCGGTCGGCGTCGGTGGTGACGCCTGGGTGCGGGCGATGATGCTGGTCGACGCAGGCGTCGACGTGCTCGTCGTCGACACCGCGCACGCGCACAATCGCCTGGTGCTGGACATGGTCGGCAAACTCAAGGCCGAGGTCGGCGACCGGGTGCAGGTGATCGGCGGCAACGTCGCCACCCGGGCCGGCGCCTCGGCCCTGGTCGCGGCCGGCGCCGACGCGGTGAAGGTCGGGGTCGGGCCGGGCTCTATCTGCACCACCCGGGTGGTTGCCGGCGTCGGCGCGCCCCAGATCACGGCCATCCTGGAGGCCGTCGCGGCCTGCGGGCCGGCAGGCGTTCCGGTCATCGCCGACGGCGGACTGCAATACTCCGGCGACATCGCCAAGGCGCTGGCCGCCGGCGCGTCGACAGCCATGCTGGGCTCCCTGCTAGCCGGCACCGCCGAAGCGCCCGGCGAGCTGATCTTCGTCAACGGCAAGCAGTTCAAGAGCTACCGGGGCATGGGGTCGCTGGCCGCGATGCAGGGCCGCGGCGAAGCAAAGTCTTACTCCAAAGACCGCTACTTCGCCGACGACGCGCTCTCGGAGGACAAGCTGGTGCCCGAGGGCATCGAGGGCCGGGTGCCGTTCCGCGGTCCGCTGTCCTCGGTGATCCACCAGTTGACCGGTGGCCTACGGGCCGCGATGGGTTACACCGGCTCGGCCACCATCGAGGCGCTGCAACAGGCGCAGTTCGTCCGGATCACCTCGGCCGGGCTCCGGGAGAGCCACCCGCACGACGTCGCCATGACCGTCGAAGCGCCCAACTACTTCGCGCGCTAGAGCTGAGGATGGTCGAGATCGGGATGGGCCGCGTCGCCCGCCGCACCTATGAACTCGGCGAGGTCGGCATCGTGCCGTCGCGGCGCACCCGCTCATCGCAGGACGTGTCGACCGCCTGGCAGCTGGACGCCTATCGCTTCGAGATACCGGTGCTGGCGCACCCCACCGATGCGCTGGTGTCGCCGGACTTCGCGATCGAGCTGGGCCGCCTCGGCGGCTTGGGCGTGCTCAACGGCGAGGGACTGATCGGCCGGCACGCCGACGTGGAAGCCAAGATCGCCCAGCTCGTCGAGGCCGCCGAGAAGGAGCCCGAACCGTCGGCGGCGGTTCGGCTGCTGCAGGAGCTGCACGCGGCACCGCTGCAGCCGGATCTGCTGGGTTCCGCAGTGGCGCGCATCCGCGAGTCCGGCGTGACCACCGCGGTGCGGGTCAGCCCGCAAAACGCCCAGTCGCTGACGCCGGTGCTGCTGCAGGCCGGCATCGACCTGCTGGTCATCCAGGGCACCATCGTCTCCGCCGAGCGGGTGGCCAGCGACGGTGAGCCGCTGAACCTGAAGACCTTCATTTCCGAGCTCGACGTCCCGGTGGTCGCCGGCGGTGTGCAGGATCACCGGACCGCGCTGCACCTGATGCGCACCGGCGCGGCCGGGGTGATCGTCGGCTACGGCTCCACCCGGGGGGGCACCACCACCGACGAAGTGCTGGGAATCAGCGTGCCGATGGCCACCGCGATCGCCGACGCCGCCGCGGCGCGGCGCGAATACCTCGACGAAACCGGCGGCCGGTACGTGCATGTGCTGGCCGACGGCGACATCCACACCTCCGGCGAGCTGGCCAAGGCCATCGCCTGCGGGGCCGACGCCGTGGTGCTGGGCACGCCGCTGGCCGGGTGCGCCGAGGCGCTCGGCGAGGGCTGGTTCTGGCCGGCCGCCGCCGCGCATCCGTCGCTGCCTCGCGGCGCGCTGCTGCAGATCGCCGCGGGCGAACGCCCGCCGATGGAGCAGGTTCTCAACGGCCCGTCCGACGACCCGTTCGGCAGCCTCAACCTGGTCGGCGGGCTGCGCCGATCGATGGCCAAGGCCGGCTACTGCGACCTCAAAGAGTTCCAGAAGGTCGGCCTGACAGTCGGCAGTTAGCGGGCCGGGCCGCCGGCTCGTTACCCACCGGTACATCCATACTGGTGCGATGAAGCCGGATTTCGACGTGTTGATCATCGGCTCTGGTTTTGGCGGCAGCATCAGCGCGCTCCGGCTGACCGAGAAGGGCTACCGGGTCGGGGTGCTCGAGGCGGGGCGCCGATTCTCCGACGAGGACTTCGCCAAGACGTCCTGGGAGCTGCGCAAGTTCTTGTGGGCGCCCAGGCTGGGCTGCTACGGCATCCAGCGCATCCACCCGCTGCGCAACGTGATGATCCTGGCCGGCGCCGGTGTGGGCGGCGGTTCGCTCAACTACGCCAACACCTTGTACGTGCCGCCGGAGCCCTTCTTCAAAGACCGGCAGTGGTCGCACATCACCGACTGGCGTGCCGAGCTGATGCCGCACTACGACCAGGCCCAGCGGATGTTGGGCGTGGTGAAGAACCCGACCTTCACCGACGCCGACCGCATCGTCAAGGAAGTCGCCGACGAGATGGGCTGTGGCGACACCTGGGTGCCCACACCGGTCGGCGTCTTCTTCGGCCCCGGTGGCAGCAAGACGCCGGGCGAGACGGTGCCCGACCCGTATTTCGGCGGCGCGGGATCGGACCGCACCGGCTGCCTGGAATGCGGCTGCTGCATGACCGGCTGCCGCTACGGCGCCAAGAACACGCTGCTGAAGAACTATCTCGGCCTCGCGGAATCCGCCGGCGCGCAGATCATGCCGATGACCACGGTCAAGGGATTCGAGCAGCGCGCCGGCGGGGTGTGGGAGGTCCGGACGGTGCGCACCGGAAGTTGGCTGCGCCGGGACCGGCGCGCCTACACCGCCACGCACCTGATCATGGCCGCCGGCACCTGGGGAACCCAGCACTTGCTGTTCAAGATGCGGGACAAGGGCAAGCTACCCAGGCTGTCCAAGCGGTTGGGCGCGCTGACCCGAACCAACTCCGAATCGATCGTGGGCGCCGCGACGCTGGACGTCCCGAAAGATCTGGACCTGACCCACGGGGTGGCGATCACGTCGTCGATTCACCCCACGCCGGACACCCACATCGAGCCGGTGCGCTACGGCAAGGGCTCCAACGCCATGGGTCTGCTGCAGACCCTGATGACCGACGGCGCCGGCCCCGACGGCACCGATGTGCCGCGGTGGCGGCAGCTGATCCAGCAAGCCGCCTAGGACCCGCGCGGCATCATCCGGATGGTCAACGTCCGCCACTGGAGCGAGCGCACCCTGATCGCACTGGTAATGCAGCACCGGGACAACTCGATCACCACGTTCACCAAGCGTGGGAGGCTGGGCTTCCGCCGGTACTCCAGCAAGCAGGGACACGGCGAACCGAACCCGACCTGGATTCCGGTCGGCAACCAGGTCACCCGCCGCATCGCCGAGAAGATCGGCGGCGTGGCCGGCGGCACCTGGGGCGAACTGTTCAACATCCCATTGACCGCCCACTTTCTCGGCGGCGCGGTGATCTCCGACAGCCCCGAGCGTGGGGTGATCGACCCGTACCACCGCGTCCACGGCTACCCCACGCTCTACGTGGTGGACGGCGCGGCGATCTCGGCGAACCTGGGCGTCAACCCGTCGCTGTCCATCACCGCCCAGGCCGAGCGGGCCGCCTCGCTGTGGCCCAACAAGGGCGAGGACGACCAGCGGCCGCTGCAGGGCGACGGCTACCGCAGACTGGACCCGATCGCACCGAGGCACCCGGTGGTGCCCGCCGGTGCGCCGGGGGCGCTGCGCTGGCTGCCGATCGATCCGATCAGCTCCGCGGGCTAGCCGGGACTGGCCGGGCGAAGCGGGTCATCACCGATCGGCAATCAGCTCGCGATCGCCTCGAGCGGTGCGCCGCGGATCACCCGGCTGCGTTGTCCGTGCACATCGACCGGCACGTCGCCGACCAAGGTGACCCGGTGCATGAGTCGCGGCTGGTCGTCGTAGTCGTCGATCGCTCGGTGCTGAGTTGCCCGGTTGTCCCAGACGGCCACGTCGCCCGGCTCCCAATTCCAGCGAATTGTGTTCTCCGGTACCGTGATTCGCCGCTGCAGCAACTCGAGCAGCAGGTGCGACTCGTGATTGGACAGGCCGAGGAACCCACGCGCGAAACCGCCTACCAGCAGGGTGCGTTCACCGGTCTCCGGATGCACCCGAACCACGGGATGCTCGGTGCGGAAGTCCGGCTTCTCGAACGCCTCGCGATAGGCGTGCTGCTTGTCGGTGTGTGCTTCCGGATGCGTGTAGTCGAATTGGTTCACGTAGTCGAATTGGTTGGTATGCACCGCCCAGAGGTTCTCGGCGAGGAGCCGGAGCGGTTCCGGCAGCGTCGCGTAGCCCGCCGCGGTGGAGGCCCACAGCGTCGATCCGCCGTAGCTGGGCAGGGTGACTGCGCGCAGGACCGACGCGGCGGGGTAGTTCGCGGCGAACGTCATGTCGGTATGCCACTTCGTGGCTTTGGCGTAGGCCGAGTCGATCGGCAGAATGATCGGTGGGCTGCCGGCGAGATACCTCGCGACGGGGTGGCCGACCGGTGCGCCCAACAGCCGCGCGAACGCGAGTTGTCGCTGGTCGTCGAGGTGGTGCTGGTCGCGGAAGAAGATCACCCTATGGGCCAGCAGCGCACGCCGGATCTCATCGACCGCGGCCGGCCTCAGGTCGCCGCCCAAGCGCACCCCGTCGATCCGGGCCCCGATGCGGCTTCCCAGCTTGGTGACCGTCATCTGCTCTGTCATTGCCGTTGCCCTCCAGTCCGTATGTAGTCATATGACTACATACGGCGAGTGTAGTCAGCCGCGTGCGCAGCGGCAACTGAAAACCGGCCAGCTCACCTACCGCGCGACGTCGTGCGCCGATGAATCGGCTCGCACCCCGGCGGCTGGGACGGGGGCGGCAGCAGGGGCTTGCCCGTTTTCACCGCAAGCGTCTTCGGCGCGTCGGTGC